>NZ_JBUOIV010000088.1:0-14104 GCF_055467485.1 Desulfosarcina sp.
ACGCTAATGAATAATCAACAATCATGTTGGAGAAAGGAAAACACCCATACGGCGAAGCAGTCGATTACCTTGGCGACACAACGCTCCCCTTGCCCTGAGACCCTCGAATCGATCACATCGGCGATCTCCATCCGCTACTGTTTCGATGACGATGTTCTGACTGTCGAGTTCGATCGCAGTGAAGTTTCCGACTATTTGTCGGCTGTAAAAGTTCGGGGTGTTATTGACGTGGTTGTCAAGGGCGAGTTCACGCTGACGCGGGCCACGGTTTCCGGTGTGAACGCGTTCTTGACCGAAAGCGTCATCGAACTTGAAGAGGAGGGCCAGTTTTTATCAATCAGCCCGGATAAAGGCAGATAGTATGGCCCTCCATGGAAGTGCGCCGCAATCATGCCCAGTACCAGACAATTCAACCAGACGCTCACCGAGAGTCGAAGAATCATGATCGATCGCCGGGAATTCATCTATTTCGCGCATATTCCGGAGCGAAGGTGCTTCCCCGACAGGCGCTCTCAAAAAGACCGCAGAAAGGCCGGTCGCCGACAACCGGCCGGGCGGCTTGGCCATTCGTCGACGCACGGCAGCATGATCATCCCCTTTCCGACTCAACGCACCGGCGATTGAAGACCCACCCGCATCGCGGATCGATGGCACCCGCAGAATTTGAATGGCAATGTATTCACTGCTTTGATTTTACTCACCCATAACCTGACGGAAGGTGGCCATCATGCTATACAAAAACTACCCAATTGCATTGGTTGCAGTGTGTATTTGCGCCGGATGCCTGGTATTGGGCATTACACCGGCAACTTGCGGTGCGGCTGCACTGACGACGTTCGTGACGGACGATTTTTCAGGCTCAGGTGTGTGTGCATTCTGCCACAGCCGCCTGGTTGACAGGGCCGGCAACGATGTCTCCAACGACGCCCAGTGGCGATCCACCATGATGGCCAATGCGGCCAAGGACCCACTGTGGCAAGCCAAGATCAGTGCGGAGGTCGACCTGGTGCCGGACGGTCTCGGTTTAGAGCAGGTGATCCAGGAGAAATGCAGCCGTTGCCACATGGGCATGGCGCGCTATCAGCAGCTGGCCGATGGCGACACGAAAAAAGACATCTATGTTCTCGATACCGGATTCCTTGATCCGGCCCACTACCTGCACGAGGCCGCCATGGACGGCGTCTCCTGCACGCTGTGTCACCAGATCACCTCGGAAAACCTGGGAATGGGATCAAGCTTTACCGGCCAATACGTCATCGACACCACCACGGTCAGCCCGGACCGGGTGCTGTTCGGTCCCTATGTGAGCCCCCGGCTGGATCCGATGCAAACAAACGCTGGGTTTTTGCCCACCGATCACGCCGCCGACGGCATGCAGTTGGCCGATTCGGCCCACTGCGGTACCTGTCACACGCTCTACACGCCTGCATTGGATGAAAATGGCGGCTACCTCAAGGAGTTTCCCGAGCAGACCACCTACCTGGAGTGGGAGTACAGTCAGGTGGACAAAACATGCCAGGACTGCCACCTGCCGGATGCCGTGGGATCGGTGGTGATCAGCAACCGGCCGCTGCGGCTGGCGGCGAGGGAGCCCTTCGGCCAGCATCACTACGTGGGCGGCAACAGCTATATGGTCAACCTGCTCAAGGACAAATCAGCGGAGCTTGGCGTGACGGCGGATGCCAACCATCTGGACGCGACCATCTTGCGGACCCTGGCCCAACTCCAGGAAAACACCGCCACGGTGGAAGCATCGGCTTTGTTATCGGATTCGACGCTTGAGATCACGGTAGACGTGACCAACCTGGCCGGGCACAAGTTTCCCAGCGGGTTGCCTTCGCGGCGGGCCTGGCTGCATGTGACGGTCGCTGATGCCGGTGGAAACATCCTGTTTGAATCCGGTGCGCATGCCAACGACAGGATCGCCGGCAACGATGCGGTCGAGGGGCCGCTTGACTTCGAACCACACTACGAAACGATCACCTCCCCCGACCAGGTGCAGATATACGAACCCATCATGCTAAACGATGAAGGGGCGGTGACCTACACCCTGCTCAGGGCCTGGGAATATGCCAAAGACAACCGGCTGCTGCCGGCCGGTTTCGATAAAACCAACGCCTACGCGGACATCGGCGTATATGGCAAGGCTTTCGATGATGAAAACTTCACCGGCGGGTCGGATCAGATCGTATACGAGGTGGACGTATCCGGTTCATCCGGGAGGCTGACCGTCTCGGTGGAACTCCTGTTCCAGACCCTGTCCTACCCGTTTGTCCAGGACTTGAAAACAACCAGGACGGATTTGGTCCAAGGGTTCACGAACCTCTACAAGCCGAAGGACAATGGCCCCGTGGTGATCGCCGCCGTGCAGGTTTCGCCCGAGTAAACGAGGTGATTTGGTTGCCGTTGCCACAATCAACCGGTCCGGCAAGAAGGCGGCCGGAAAAAGGCGGGTGTCGCTGCGTTGCCGTTTGGCGGCCATGCCATAATGCTGCAGGCCATGGGCGGATCGACACAACGACGAAGCTATTCCAAGGGAGGCATGTCATGCGATCAATCAAGGCACGTCACATTGTTTGGGCATTGATTCCCGTCATCCTGATTTTCGGATGCGGCGGCGGTGGCGGTGAAAGCTCGAGCCCTGCGACGGGCACGCTTTCGCTCAGCCTTACCGACGCGTCCACGACGGAATACCGCGCGATATACGTGACGGTTGATAAAGTCTTGGTGCACAAGGATGGCGTGTCCAGCGGGAATTCGGGTTGGTTCACCGTTGCGACGCCCGGGCAGACTTACAACCTCATCAAATTGGTAAACGGGATCTCCGCCATTCTGGGCGAGAGCGAACTCGAGGCCGATCGATATCAGCAGATCCGGCTGATGATCGGGAGTGAGCCGGAATCTGCGACCAACATCCTGGGTGCACCCCATCCGTATGCCAATTACGTCATTCTGAACGATGGGGCAGATACCGTGAAAGAGCTGAAAATACCCAGCGGATTTCGATCGGGACTCAAACTCGTTCACAGCTTCATGGTGCCGGCAGGCACGGTCGTTGAGCTGGTCCTGGATTTTGATGCCTGTCGGTCGGTGGTGCGAACCGGAAGCGGCAGATACCGGTTGAAACCCAGAATCAAAGTCCTCGAGGCGAAGGACAAATCGGTTGTCTATGGCGTTGTCACCGATACCGGGACCGGTTTGCCTGTAACCGGTGCACTAGTATCCGCTCAGATCTCAGACGGCCTGTCCGCTTCGGTCGTGCGATCCACGTTGACATCGGATGACCCCGGCGAGGAGGGCTATTTCAGCATGCTCCTGTCGCCGGGTCAGGAATACCAAATCGTCGCGTATGCCGATCAAAAAGTGGGGCCTGACGGCTCAAAAGCGATGTATTCGCCGGCCTGCGGCTGGATTACGGTTCCCGACCACGGTCCCACCAAGGTCTATGTCAGCCTGTTGCAAACAGATTTTGGCACCATCTCCGGGAATGTGTCGCTAAACGGCACAATCGATCCCGACAACCCGCCCGTCGTCCACATCCAATTCTACCGGATGATGGACTGCGGTTACGTGGAAATCACAAGCCTTCCCATGAGCCCGGACACGGAAACGCAGACCCTTGAATTTTCGATCGATCTGCCTCTGGGCACCTACGATGTCGTCGCAACGAGCGACGGATTGACGCCCGACACGGCACCGTCAGCGGAACTGTCATCCGCTGGAGAGGAAGTGCATGTGGATTTAAGCTTGTAAGACCTGCGTCCTGCTTGCCCATTGCTATTGAGCGTGTCCCCGTTTGATCCTGGTTTTCCATATACGGAAACACGAAGGGGACGGCCATGGCGGCGCTTTTTGTTATGGGTGTTTTTCACTATTCCAGACGATAGAGAATGGGCACGATAACTCTGGCTTTCATGGGAGGGGCAGGGAAAGGACAGGCATTTTCAACGGTTTTCAAGGCGCTTTTATCGAGAAGGGAAATGCCGCAGCTTTTCTGGATTTCAATGCTGTCCGCACGGCCATCGGGGTAAACCGTGAAAGCGACGAGTACTTTACCGTGCCAGCCGCGTTTTCGTGCGATGCTGGGGTAGCAGAGGCTCTCCCTCAGACGACTCCGAATGGAGTTGAAATGTGCCTTGAGATAGAGGTTTTCCCCGATGCCGCGTGGTGTCCCGCCGGAGTCCGCATGGTTGATGGCCGGAGCGTCCCGTGAACCCGGGTCCGTACCGTCGGAGAACCGCCCGGGCACACTTTTTCCAGTGTTCATTCTGCTTTCCGCCAATCGACCCGGGCCGGCAGCAGGCAGGGTGATTAAGTTGCTGCCCGGGAAATGTGCGCGAACTGGAAATCGATTTTCATCCATACGGTGAAGATTTCCCGCGGCCTGCCGTGGGGAGGATTCAATCGGTTGATCGGGGGTGATCTTCTGTTCGTGAACCGGTTCAACCGTCTTTTTCCGTTGCACGGTTTTAGGCATGATATGTTTTGGCAAAGTTCTGTTCTTTAGTATTTCGGGTGGATTCTCCTTAACATTCCGATGGGTTGCAGACGACTTCCCGGCGACGGGCCTTTCTTTTTCCAGCAATGGGGGCGACTCTGCCGACCCCCTCGGTCGTTTACCGGTAGCCAAAGGCGGGGGGGGACATGCGCGCGACAGGGTGGAGGACTCCTTGTTCATGGGTGACTGGTTCTCTTGGCCGCCAGGGGAAATTTCAGGAAGCAACGCTTTAGACCTGGACCGTTTTTCATCGTATTCCGAATCGCCCCCTTCACCCGGGCCGGCCGTCGCCAAGCCACCACCGCAATCGAGGCTGAAATCAAGAACCACGGTTTTAGCCGGCGGTGTGAGTCCCTGACCCATCCAGAAGATCATGATCGCGGCCATCCCGTGGACCATTAAGGAGATAGAGATGCCGCTGAGTTGCGCCCTCATCGTCGGCTTTCTGTTTGCAGGTGGATCCGGGTGAAGCCGAGAGCCTTCACCATATCCAGCACCTCCACGAAAGATTGAAGCGCGATGGTGCGATCGGCGCGTATTAGTACCGCCGAGGATCGTTCGACATTCGCGACCGCTTTTGCAAGGTCGGCCAGGGTTACCGCCTTCGCATTGAGATAGATCCGTCCATCCCGGTCGATTTCGATGACCTGGGATTTCATTGACTCCACGGATTTGCCCCCGGCCTTGGGAAGATCGACGGGAATGATCCCCGACGCGATAAACGTGGAGGTGGTGAGAACGATGGTCAGCAACACCAGCATGATGTCCACCAGGGGGATGACGTTGAGGTAGTCGAATTCCTTTTCATCCATTTTCGATCTCCCAGCGCATCAGCAGCACTTTGACCCGTCTCAGGAGCAGGTTGTAGGCGACGATGGACGGTATGGCGACCACCAACCCAACCGCCGTGGCTTTCAGGGCGAGGGCGAGCCCTACCATGATCTTTCCGGTGTCCATAAAACCCTCTACCCCCATGGAGTAGAAGGTCATCATGATCCCCATGACAGTCCCCAGAAGGCCGATGTAGGGCGCATTGCTGCCGATGGTGGCGATGATATGAAGCTTCCCGGACAGCTGCAGTTCCAGGGCTTTTTTATCGGAAAAATGGTCCACGCGAATACGGCGGTAGACAATAAGCCGCTCCGCCGCCACCGACAGAGCGACGACGCTCATCAGGAGCAGAAATCCGATCACCCCATAGTCGATCAGTTCTTTAACCCATTCCATCGGACTCCTCCTTTACACCCCTGATCTTTTTACCGATCAGGATCAAGACGACGCCCAGACCGACTCCGGCACACCCGAAACAGGCGGCGCAGTTGCCGTTGCAGCGTGAAAGCGGAAGCATGCCGGCCAGGCCGCCGGAGGCCCCGATCAAAGCGTACAGGATTTGCCGTTTAGCCTTTTTCATATACTGGCGTTCCCTTCGGTGCAGGCATCGGAAGAAGGGACTTCCCATAGTCGATGGCTTCCCTGTTGCACGCGGTTTTACAGGCTCCGCAGGGCATGCAGGAGAGGGCATCGATTCGGGCGGTCCGGTCTGTCATGTCGATGGCCCACGTGGGACAACTGTCCAGACAGTCACCACACCCGTTGCACCTGGCGGAATGGACCGATATGCGCCGTCCCCACCGGACCCCGGCCCGGTTTGACAGTCCGTCCAGCGCCCCGATGGGGCAGATCAGGTTGCAATAGGCCCTTCCCCCTTTGGCCAAAAAACCGAGCAGGAGCACCAGTCCCAGGTTGATCAATCCGGCGGTCCGTAAAAAATAAGCCAGGTCCGCCCCTGAAAAGGGGGCCCCGATCATGCGGGGGATGGCGGCGAAGTTGCAATAAGAGCAGCAAAGACTGCCCAACCCCAGCGCCGCGGCCCCGAAATAGACCGACAGGTACCCATACCGAAAGGCGGGCGCGGGAATTTTGGCATAACTGATTTTCAGGAACCGGGGCACCAACCAGCTTCCCAACTCCATGGCTCCCCCGATGGGGCAGAGGTGGCTGCACCAATACCGGCCAAAGAAAAAGGTGCTGAGCAGGATGCCGAAGACTGATGCCACCCCCATGTAGCTTCTCAGATATCCCATGAAATAGGCGTCCATGGCAGCGCCTTTGCGCCATACGAAAAACATGCGGGGGCACCAGGTTCCGCAGAAATTACTGTCTCCGGTGAACTGGAACAGGAACGACAGCGGCGGAAGAAACAGAACCATCGCCAGCGCCATTATCCAGTAGCGGTGTCCACCCGGAACGGTCGGTTTAGTGATGTGCGCCCGATGCATGGGCATCCTCCTTTCCCTTGAAGACAAGGGGCACTTTCAGTACCGGTTTTTCGGTGCGGGTGTCGTAGAAAGACAGGCTATATTTGCCACGGGGGGTGTCTTTTCCATTGTATCGTTCCGGTTCCGTCCGAAATGATGCCAGGCATCCTTCCCCACAGAAATAAAGGACTTTCCCCTGATAGGAGAAAGAGAGGTCACCTTCACCCACGGACATGCCGCAAACCGGGTCCGAGGAGAAAGAACCCAGGAGCACCCATAAGGCGAGACGATCCCCCGGATGCAACCCGTAAAGGATGTCGTCCCGAAAATAAGGCCGCCGCCGCAACCCCAGATCGACCACCGGTTTGGAAAATCGAAGATCGTAATCCAGGGGCGGGTCGCCCTCCAACAAGACCCGGACATCACCCCGGTAGGGCGGCAACACCGTTGCCGTGGTGATCTGGGCATAACGATCCCAGCCGCTCTCAAGAAAGGAGGGGTGGCGGGTCTTACCCCCGTTGACGGAGATGAGCCCGATGGCGTGGCTCGAATCCCCCCAGCGATACACTGCGGCAGCCAGGGAAATGAGGACCGCCAGAACAAATGTGACAACTGATCTGATGCGCACGATTCCCTCCTTTAGAAACGATACGCCAGCCGCACGATAAAGGTCCGCGGCGCCGCCGGAGTATAACGCTTGACCCCCTGGGTGTCCTTTTCGACCTCCACGGCGTAATATTTGTCGAAGAGGTTGTCCACATTGAGCGTTACCTGATAGGGTCCCTTTTCGTAGCCGACCATGGCGTTGGTGACAAAATCGTACCCTTCGTACTTCTCGGTATTGGCGTTGTCCACGTAATAGGAACCCCACGAAAAGGCTTCCAGCTTGAATTTTATCCCGGAAGCATGGCGGTAGCGACCGTAGACGGAATACTGATGGGCCGGGATGAATGGCAGCGTGTTGCCACTGCGGTCGATATTGACGACCTCGAAGCCTACCCGGACCGGCTCGGTAAAATCCTCGAACGTATAGTTGGTGTAGGAATAACCGGCGCCGAATTCCAATCCCTTCAAGGCTTGCCAGGGGGGGGACCAGACACCCGAAAACTCGAACCCCCGCTTCAAGGTTTTCCCTGAATTGACGTATTGGCTGTCTCCCCCCGGTCCGATCACCTGGACCACCTCATCCTCTACCGGGGAGTAGTAAACGGCGGAATCAATCGCCCATGACCGGGTTCGGGCTTTGAGCCCCAGTTCATAATTTTGAACGGTCACCAGCTTAAGATCCGGGTTCTCTCCGATTTCTCCCTCGGTTGGCGTCTGAATGCCCTGGGAGAAG
Source organism: Desulfosarcina sp. (assembly GCF_055467485.1). Classification (NCBI taxonomy): domain Bacteria; kingdom Pseudomonadati; phylum Thermodesulfobacteriota; class Desulfobacteria; order Desulfobacterales; family Desulfosarcinaceae; genus Desulfosarcina; species Desulfosarcina sp. The sequence goes on from NZ_JBUOIV010000088.1 coordinate 8,096, forward strand.
TTGCCGTATACGTTCAGCCAGTCGGTCAACTTGAAAGTGGCCCCGAGCCTGGGGCTGAGGCCGTTGAAGTTCTTTCGAACGTCATCGGGATCCTCAGCCGGAATGTACTGCCCCCTGCCGTAACTGTACTCCTCGGTGCGCGTACCGGTGACGTCCATTTTGATCAGGTCGTAACGCAGCCCCACATCGACGATCCACCGGTCGGCGGGCCGGATAGATTCCTGCACGTAAAACCCATACAGATCCACCCGGCGGTCCTGGGTCTCGATCAACTCGCCCTTTCGATCGGAAAGGACCTCGGTGATCCGTCCCCCGGGAGTCGTGGCATAATCGGCGTACCGGTAGTAGTCCGTCTCCTGGTCATCCCACCGTCCGGTGGCACCGAAGGTGAGTATGCCCTTCATACCGGCAAGGCGGTGGTTCCGGTTGACCTGAAGGTCTGCTCCGAAGGTGTTGGTGTCCGCATCGTTGATTCGACCGGTGATGGGATGTTCATGGGTCCACTTGTTCAGGTAGAAAAGGGGCTTGATTTCCCATGGCCCCATTTCCTTGGTGTATTTGGCATTGACGAAAAAAATATCTGAATACCGCCCGGAGTACTGCCAGGGCCCATCCGTCTCCGACGCCTGGCCGGTCTTCTCGTATTCGATGAACTGGCGCTCGTTCAGTTTTCCCGGTAGCTGAAGGTCGGCATCGGTGAATCCGAAATAGGTCTCCAGGGTCGATCCGTCATCGAGCATCATCGCACCCTGAAGGGAGGCCTGGTTGGTTTCGAATTCGTTCCAACGCCGCCATGCGTTCTCCGACTCCCGGCGGCTGCCGCTCAGGGTGTAGTAGACGGTCTCGGCGATGTTGTCGGAATAGGAGAGGTGATAATTTCGGGTGGCGTAGTTCCCGATCCCCACCTTGGCCACGCCGCCTTCCCGCTCGAATGGGCTTTTGGTGGTCATGTTGATGACCCCTCCGGCCGCATTGGCGCCCCACAGGGTCGAATTGGGTCCCTTGACCACCTCGACCTGTTGGATCAACTGGGTGTCGATGAAATCCAACCGGGTCAGGCCGTCGGGGTCGGTGATGGGGACACCGTCAAGCAGGACCATGATATCCCGAACTCCGTACCGTGCCTTCAGACCGGCCCCGCGTATGAGAACTCGAGAGTCGTACCCTTGATTGCGGCTGTCGATAAGCACACCCGGGATCCCCCGAACCGCTTCCTTGATATTGGACATCGGGGTCTCCTGAATGGCCGCTTCGCCGACCACCGCCACACTCGCTGGAACGTCAGCAGTCTTCCTTTCGATTCGCGTAGCGGTGATGCTGACCGCTTCCAATTCGTGTGCGGGAGGCGGATCCTGAGCCTTCAGCGGTTTTGCCAGGCCGCAAAAAGCCACCAGTGCAGCGATGAGAAAAGGGATTGAATATGGTTTCATGATGAATCCAGGGCGAGGTTGTCCACGCATTCAACCTGTCGCCGAACGATCCAGGCGATTGAAAGGTATAAAATCATTTCTAAGATTACGTTTCTCCGGCATGTTCTATCCATGAACCGGCCGACACCCCGGGTTCAGGTGAAAGGTGCTCTTTTTACATGTTTGAGTGGATAAAGGTCTGTCGAATCCGAAATAGGGGATTTCGGTGGAAAACGATAAACCCACGCATGGTCACGACGGCGGAATGCCGTATTTTTGCATCTTGCGGTAGATCGTGCGGCGGCTGATACCCAGCATCCCGGCAGCCTTCGATTTGTTCCAGCGGGCCTTCCGCAGGGTGTGCCTGATGGCCTCGGCCTCCTGGTCGGCATCCACTGCCGCCCGGCCGGGGCCATCCCCGTGCCGGACACGAAACTCGGCCGGCAGGTGATCGTGTGTAATGACTTCGTCGCGGCAGCGAATGAAGGCGTATTCGAGCGTGTTTTTCAGTTCCCGCACATTGCCCGGCCAGCGGTGATCATTGAACATTTCCCACACCTCGTTGGATATATCTTTGATTTTCTTATCGAATTTTCGGTTGAAGAAGGCCAGGAAGTGCTCGACCAGGTGGGGGATGTCGTCCAGACGCTCGCGCAGCGGCGGCAGATGGATCTCCACCACCTTCAGCCGGTAGTACAAATCCTCACGGAACTCTCCCACCGCCACCTTCTCCTTCAGGTCCTGATTGGTCGCCGCCACCACCCGTACGTCCACTTTGATGGGGGTGGCGTCACCCACGCGCTCGAATTCCATGGTTTCGAGCACGCGCAGCAGGCGCAGCTGCATGCGCACCGAAATTTCACCGATCTCGTCCAGAAAGAGGGTCCCTCCATCGGCGAGTTGAAAACGCCCGATGTTGTTCTTGACGGCACCGGTGAAGGAGCCGGCCACGTGGCCGAAGAGCTCGCTTTCCAAAAGGTTCTCCGACAACGCCGCACAGTTGATTTTTACCAGGCGCCCTTCGCGCCGTTCGCCGCAGCGGTGCAATTCGTCCACCACCAGTTCCTTGCCCGTGCCGCTCTCCCCGGTGACCAGCACGGTGGTCTGAACGTCGCTCAAGTCCCTGATCAAGGACCGGGCTTTGCGAATCGCCTCGTTCTTGCCGACGATGGAGTCGTTTTCCTTCAGCACCCTTTCCAGGTTCACGAGGCGCGTCTCATCACGCATCACCAGAACGGCGCCGGTGAGTGCCCGGGCCGGGCCCAGCAGGGGAGAGGCGGTCAGGCTGACGACCTGGCGACTCCCCGAGCCGTTGCGGCACTCGATGTAGCGAATCTCCAAATGGTCGCGGCTTTCAAAGATATCTTCGAGTGCGCGGATGCACTTTCCCTTGCAGTTGCCGGCAAGCAGATGGGCGGGGTTGCCGATGACGGCATCCCGCCCGATGCCGCAGATGCGGGTGGCGGCGTCGTTGATCATGACCACCGCCATGTTTTCGTCCACCATCACGATCCCGTCCCTGACGCTGCTGAAGATCGCCTGGAAGTTAAGACGGCATTTTTCTTTCTCTTCCACCAGCGCTTTGTGTCTGAGCGCCACCTCGGCGGACCGCAGCAGGGTGTTTTCACAGATGGGCTTGATGATGTAGTCCAGGGCGCCCTGGCGAAGGGACTCGGCCGCTGTCTGGATGCTTGGCATCCCGGTGATCATGATCACCGGCACGTTCGTTCCGGTTTTGCGGACCGTTTTCAGCAGGTCGATGCCGGTTCCGCGATCCATGACAACGTCCGTATAGATCAAATCGAATTCGCTCTCCTCGATCCGTGATACGGCCTCGTCGTAACTGGCGGCGCAGGTCACCGTGTAGCCTTGGTCGGCCAGAAACGTGTCGAACGTAAAGCGGATGCTCTCTTCGTCGTCGACGACCAGAATCTTTCCATCCATGGCGGTGTCCTCAGACGCTCTTTTCCAGTTCAACCGGAAGATCGACGCTGACACAGGTAAACTCGCCTTCGAGGCTCTCGATGGTGAGCGCGCCATCGTGATCCTTCACGATGCCATGGCTGATGCTCAGCCCCAACCCTGTGCGTTTGCCGTCGGTTTTGGTGGAAAAAAACGGATTGTGGACCTTGTTGATGATCTCTGCGGGGATGCCGACCCCTCTGTCCCTAAAAGAGATACGCACGCTCGGGGGGCGGCTGGAGTTGACCATGGCCGCCGCGATATCCAGGCGTTTGTCTTCATGGGAGCCCGGGTATTTCTGGTTGAGGGCATGTATGGCGTTGCTGATGATGTTGACGAAGACCTGCTCGATGGCGTGGCCCTGTCCCAGAATGGCGGGTAAACCGGGTGCGATGTCGGTGTGCACCGTGATGTTGTCCTTGCGCATCTGGACGCTTGTCAGGGTCAGCGATTCCGACAGGACCGCTTCGACCGCAAACTGCGTCCTGCCTTCCTCCTTGCGCTGGGCAAACGACAACAACCCCTCGACAATGCGGGCGATGCGGTTGCCCTCGCGGATGATGCGCTCGGCGACATCTCTGATCAGTCCTTTTTCCTCGCTTTTGTTGACCACGATCTGGGCGTAGTTGATGATGCCGTTGATCGGGTTGTTGATCTCGTGGGCCGCGCCGGCCGCCAGTTCGCCCAGGGCGGCCAACTGTTCGGCGCGCATGATGGCTGCCTGGGAGGCCTTTTTCTCGGTGACGTCCCTGATCAAGACCACCACTTTCTTTTCCTCATCCACATCCGTGATCGGCGTGTAGGTCTGCTCGAAACTCCTGGCATCCGGCGTCTCGAACGTGTGCTCCTGAAACTGGCCGCTGGTCATGGCCGCATGCATCAAGCAGGGTTCGCATGGGGCTGTGGCCTGGCGAAGGGCGGTATAGCAGTACTCGCCTTCCGAGTCTCCCAACTGTTCCTTGAGGGCGGCGTTCTGATACTCGATGATGTGGTCGCGGCTGATGATGCAGACGCCTTCCGTCAGGTGGGACAGGATGCGGCCCAGCTTGTCGCGCTCCAGCCCGATGGCATCCTGGGCATTCTTGAGCGCGGAGATGTCGCGAAACGATTCAACGATGCCGATGATCTGTCCATCGGCCCCGACGAAGGGGGTTGCCGTCAGGATGCAGGGAATGGTCGTTCCATCCGCCCGATGCTTGACGACATGGCACTCCACCTTGGGGCTGCCGCCCAGGATGAGCTTGAGCGGGCATCCCTCGGTGCCGCACTTCGACCCGGCGAACACGTCGTAGCATTTATTGCCGATGGCGTCTTTTTCGTTTACGTGGGTCATGCTTTCGAACGTCCGGTTGATTTTGAGGACCTTGAAATCCTTGTCGATCACCCGCATGCCCACCGACGCGGTCTGGAAAATCTGGTCCAGCTCGGCATGGGCCGCTTTCAGGTCCCGTTCCATTTTTTTTTGCTCGCTCAGGTCGAAAAAGGTCTCCAGGAGATGGTCCTTGCCGTCATAGTGCACGCGGGTGACACTCTTTAGAATCGGCAACTCGGTCCCCCCGGCGGTCAGCAGCGTGCGTTCGGACTGGTCGATGATCTGGCCCAGGTTAAGTACCGGGCAATTCTCGTGCTCGCTCGGGCACACGAAATTGTGGCAGACCTGCCCTTCGACCGCCTGCCTGGGAAAACCGATCATTTTCAGGGCGTTGGTATTGGCCCAGCGGATCTTGCGCGACGCCGTGTCCACCAGCATGATTCCGGCGGGGTTGTTCTCCAGGATATGGGTGAGTTCCTGCTCGCGTTCGCGCAGCGCGGACTCTGCCCGCCGCCGCATGTTGATGCTGTACTGGGCGTAAGCGCTGATGACCACCAGGAGGACGATCACCAGGATGCGCTTCCAGATTTCGTGGATGTCGGGGGTCAGGATCTCGCCGAGCAGTCGGCTCTGGCCGAAAAAGAGGACGTGCAGCCAGGATTCGAGAAACCAGTAGACCGTGCCTGCTGCGAGACCGATCCACAAGAAGGTCTGGTTGAAAGCGGGCAGCACGGCAATTCGGCGTATCGGCGACATGTCTTGCCTCCTGATTGGCAGTCGATCGGTAGCGTCCGGCGGCGGTCGGTATCTGCGGCGGCGTGTTGCTGAACATCCGGAAGGAGAGGTGGCGTCTATGCTTGGTTAACCAAGAACCGTGCCACTGGCGGGCGATTTGGCGGGAGTTGTGCCGGCAAGGTAATTTATACTTTCATTTCAGTGGATTGTGTGTCGAACGGGGTCGGGGATGGGCACGGGAACGGTTTTCAGGGAATGTGCCATGGCACATGTTTGTACCGTCACAGGATGTGTCATGACACACCCTGTGACGTTTCGTGGGTGGCGGCCCCTTGCCGTCCGGCAAAACGTCGGCAAAAGGGCCGGTTGGGGTTGGTGTTGACGGTGCAGACTGTCAACCCGATGCCGCAAGACATTGGGTTGGACGATTCTGCCAGTTCACGTTTACTCTTTGACAAACACCAGGTCGTCGTACGGGTAGTGAGTGACCAGCCAGGCTACGATGCCGCCTTCCGGGTTGGTGCCCCAGCCCACGATCCGGGCGGAAGGACCGTTGGCCCCGGCGTTGACCACATCGCTGAGGGCGACGGC
>NZ_JBUOIV010000089.1:0-13875 GCF_055467485.1 Desulfosarcina sp.
GTGTCCTGGCGTGCCACATCGTGCCATGCTGGATTGTCGGCGGGTACGTAAGGATCGTGGGCGGCGATGGACATGCCAAGAGGCCTGGCCCGATAGCTGGTTTCACGGGCAATCGCGCCAAAGCCGACCAGCCCGAGAACCTTGCCGCCGATTTCATGCCCCATGCAGCCGCTACGCGGCCACTGGCCCGCCAGGATGGCCGTCCGTTGGAAATAGGCGCCGCGCATCAACACCATCGCGCTGGTTATGACCCACTCCGCCACAGCGGCATCGTTGGCACCCGTGGCCGGGCAGACACGAACGTCCCGCTCGCGGCAGGCTGCAAGGTCGATGTTATCCAGCCCCACCCCCAGCCGACCGACGACCACTAGCCGGGGTGCGGCCTCCAACAGCAATCGGTCCACCTGGGTGCGGTTGCGCACCACCAAGGCGCGTGCGTCGCGCAGCAGACGAAGCAGCTGTGGGCGGTCATCGACAAGCTCGGGATCATACAAAACATCGTAATCGACAGCGGTGGCCTCAATGGCTTCGGCATCCATGAATTCCGTAACAACGATTTGAGGCATATTGGGAACCTCTCCTTCCTTTACTTAAATGGGATGGTGGTTGGCATCGGGTCACACACCCTGTTGGAAAAAGAATCGTGGAATCGACCCTCAGCCATGCCACAACCGGTGATCGGATTGGTCGGAGGGCCGTTTTCTGTTCCAACCGGCCACCGAGAGATTTTTTTTGCATCGCTCTTCATCGGTCCTACCGGAGGCAAAAAACGTTCATCCCAACCATCGTTTCTTTTCAACAAGACGTCAATTGAACCAAGAACCCTGTGGCAGCGGCACTTCCAGGACGTGCCTAAACAGAAAATAGAACAGCGCCACAACGCCTCCGCTGATTAGGGCTGTTACCACGATGTTGCGTTTGCTCAGAATGTCTTCCGACAAGTACAAGCTCAATGCCAAGAAAAAAAGATAGCTTGCCGGCAGAAATCCAATTCTGGGCATGAAAAAAAGATAGACCGCGAGGATGCCGATCCCGATGACGACGTTGTTGCGCTCGATGGTGGATTCAAAAAATCGCAATCGTTCAGGTTTAACCAATCCTTTGATGATCATGAGGGTCGCTAAGCTGACAATGATGATCAGCGTGTAGTTAACGAAAACACCCCCTAAAAAACTCAAATCGCGCGTCACCGAGTAGGCAATCCCGGCAATGATCAGCCCAATAACGCCGATAATCAGATCGGAATTAAGCATGCGACACCCCGCTTCCATCCCTCTTTTTCCGCCTAGATCGCCAGGTGGCGATAATCGGCCACATCGCTGACAACACGCTCATGGCGATGAGCACCATGGAAATCGGTTGTAGCAACATGTATTTCATGACACTGCCGGCGGCTCTACCAGCCAGCATCGACTGCACCAATCCTTCCTCGACAAAAGGACCGAGGATCAATCCCAAAACAATCGGTGCCGGATGGAATTTGAGCCGGTTGCTGACATAGCCGATTAGGCCGAAGAAAAACATGATCCAGACATCCAGCATATTGTTGCGAATGGCGTAGGAACCTAAGACGGTCATGAAAAGAATCGCCGGTGCCAAATAGCGCGATGGGATGTTAATGATGCGGGCAAAAAAGAACGACCCAAAGGAGCCGATGATCGTCACCAGGAAGGCGCCGACCAGCATACTCATGATAAAGGCATAAATCACCTGGGCATGCACGGTGAAAAGTTCGTGCCCAGGGCGCATCCCGTGCAACATTAAAGCGCCCAATATCACCGCCGCTGGCGGAGAGCCGGGGATGCCCAGGGTCAGCAAAGGGATCAGGGAGCCTGGCGCCATGGCGCTATTGGCCGCTTCAGAAGCGGCCACGCCTTTAATGGTACCCTTGCCGAATTTCTCGGGGTGCTTGTCCCACCGGATTGCTTCGTTGTAGGAAACCATGCTGGCGATGTTACCCCCCGCTCCAGGGGCAAATCCGATAATGGCCCCGATGGCAGACGATCGCAGCATCAGACCCGGCTTTTTGAGCAATGATTTAATGACCTCGACGATCACGCTGAGTTTGGGGGTTACTTTTTCGGAAGTGAACGCTTTGCGTCGTTGCCCGATGACACCTTGTAAAATTTCCGGCAAACAAAAAAATCCGATGAGGGCCACTATCAGTTCAACGCCCGCCTGAAGGGAGGAAAAACCGAACGTCAGCCGTACATCTCCTCCCAAGGGAGCAATGCCTACCGTGCTCAGCAGCATGCCGATGGCGCCGCCGAGAAATCCCTTGGCGATAAATCCAGAAGACAGGGTGGCAATGATCGTAAGGCCGAAAATACCCAGCCAGAAATACTCGGGTGGTCCAAAAGCCAGTGAAGCGGCCGCTAAGGGGGGGGCTGACGTTGCCAATAGAATGTTGGCTACCAGGGATCCATAGGAAGACGCGACCGCTGCGGCCACCAGGCCGTGTTGGCTCATGCCCTTCTGGGTCAGGGGAAACCCGTCGAACGTGGTGGCGATGGCGGCGGGCGTTCCCGGCGTGTTAATCAGCACAGCGGGAATTGCATCGCCATACATGGCACCAACGTAAATCCCGCCCAGCATGATCAGCCCGGCCGCCGGCGTCATTGTAAAGGTGAAGGGTACCAGTAACGCGAGCCCCATGGTTGCCGTCAATCCAGGTAGGGCGCCAAAAACGATGCCCATAAAGACCCCAATGACGAGAAAAATCAAATTGATCGGCAACAACACATGCAACAGACCGGATAGCGCGGCGTCTAGCATTGCCTGTCTCCTGTAACAGGCCGGGAGGAAGATGGCCCCTTTCTCCCATCCCGGCCGGTAATGACATCAGATCGAAGGTCGACCCCGATACGTTGACCTCCGGTTAATTTTTCTTGAACTCTTTGATCAGCGGTGTCAATTCGACGGTTTTCTGCTTGATGTATTCTTCGGATTCGGCCGCTCCCATCGCCACCGGCAGGAATCCATCACGCTCAAGCGCTTCGACGACTTCCGGTTTGTTAGCAATATCCAGACACGCCTTCTCCAAAACCTTACGAGCGTCTTCAGGAAAACCGGGCGGGCCGGCCATGCCGCGATCCACCGTGGCGGTCATGGGATATCCCACCTCGGTAAAGGTCGGTGTATCGGGAAAATGCTTGAAACGCTTTTTGGTGCCCATGGCTAAAACGGTGATTTTATCTGCATGCTGCACCAGATCGTTGGAGTTGCCCATGGTCGCCATCACATGACGGCCTAGAAAACCGGCTACGCTGGGAGCAGCACCTTTGTATGGTATCCATGTCATCTGAATACCGGCCAATTTGCAGAATTGAAGGAATGCCAGGTGCGGTCCGGACCAGGTGCCGGATCCGCCCACGGTGATGGCTCCGGGGTTCTTTTTGGCGTAGTCCACCAATTCTTCCACGGTTTGGTAGGGTGCATCCCTCATCACCGCCAAACCAATTGCCGTGGCCTGAAAAATGGCGATGGGCACCAGTTGCTCGGTAGTATAACCGGCATCCCCGCGGGTGGCCGGTTGAAGGATAATATGCGGCAAATTCATGCCGGCGACGAAATAACCGTCCGGTTTCTGTGTTACCAAGTCCGCCCAGCAGACCGATCCGCCGCCACCCGGCTTGTATTGAATAATAATCTTCTGTCCAAGCATCGCTTCAAGATACGGCTGCTGCCGCCGTGCTTCAAGGTCCGATTGCCCTCCGGGTGGAAAAGCGATGGAATAGGTGATAGGACGACTGGGATAACTCTCTCCCATGGCGGGTATACCGACCGCCAACACACAGGTCGAGACCAACGCTAAAATTAAAAACCGTCTCATTCTTTGCTCCTTTCCTCATGTTTGGTCGACATGTTCAACAAGGAGATAGACCATCGACCATTTGTTTATCCGCTCCCGGATTCTGCAGCCGGCCGCTTGCCAACGCAACGGCTATCTGAATCGGTGGGTTGCAACAAGATATGGCCGTGCCGCCGTTAAATCCGGCGACACCCCCAAGCCCGGTTCTTCGGGCATGACGAGTCGGCCATCAATTATGTCTGGATGCGGCATGGCTAAAAGCGAGCGCAACGGATTCGGATTGACGTCTACCTCGAGTAATCCGTCGCCTCCCGCAGCCGCTAAAAGGTGCGCCGATGCCATCAGTCCGATGCCGCCTCCCAGATAGTGCGGACAGTATCGTTTGCCGGCTTTAAGCGCGCAGCGGGCGACTTGCAGACACCCGCTAATGCCGCCCCATTTGCACACATCCGGTTGAAAGACACCTATGGGTCCTGCCGCAATCATGGCCGTAAAGGACTCCAGCCCGTAAATATTCTCCCCGGCAGCCAACGGTGCCCCAGCGGCGGATGAAAGCGACTCCCATTCCGCCATAGGGCGATCGGCGGGTAAGGGCTCTTCAATCCACTGTACCGGCCGATCGGCGATCAAGGAAGCAAAATGAATGGCTTGCGTCAAGGTCCAGGCCTGGTTGGCATCGATCATCAGCATCTCATCGTCGCGCAGTCCGTCGGCGACCTTCATGACATTGTGCCGATCCGAATCTTGACCGAAACCGACTTTTAGTTTGAAGGCGCGGTGACCCATTTCGCGGCATTGGGCAACGGTTTTTTCAGGCTCGTCCGGATTAATCCCGCTGGCATATACCGGCACCGTCGCGACGGTCTGGTCGCGAAATAGCTGGTAGAGGGGTTTGCCTCTTTTGCGCGCAACCAAATCCCATATGGCGATATCTATGCCGGCGATGGTCTGTGATAGGGGTCCGGTTTCACCGCACTGGATAGTTAGAATATGGGTTTTTTCCGACAGGAAAGGTAAAACTTGATTTGGGTCTATCGAGGCACGTGGGGACAGTAGAGGCATCAGCACCTCGATAAGCAGGCGCGCGCGGTGCTCGGCGCCACAGCTTGGGAAATTGCACCACACCTCGCCCCAGCCGACATCGCCGTCCTGGTCTTCCAATCGGATCAGCACGGACGGTCGATCGAACATCTTGCCGAAGGATGTACTCAACGGCTGGGCAATCGGTGCCCTGAACACATAAGCTTCCGCTCGGGACAGCGAAATGGCAAACGTTGGTTCGTCAGGCGTCATGGACCCCCACCAAAAACCGGGCATCTGCTACCCATAATGATGCTAATGATATCAAATGGACGACCGACCGTCTTACCTCAGATCGATATCCAACTTTACAAAATCCGCCCGATAAGCGATATCGGCCAGATATAGGATTTTTCTCTCCTTGCCGCGAATGATCCGCCGGACGTTCGCCACCGGTGATTCCAGAGAGATGCCCAGGGCGTTCGCATTTTCAATATCAGCGGTACCGATGGTCAAGATCTGGTGGGCCCGCTCGATTTCCAAGTGGGGCATGGCGTCCAGTACGGACAATACGGTACGATTGTCGAAGGCGCCCGAGTTTTGGCGGTAAATGGCGGTATCCAGATAAATATCGATAATACAGTAGGGTTTGTCGTCCTTTTGGTGCAATCGTTTCATGTAGTGGTAAGCGGGTGCAGGACGCCCCTCTTCGGTGGGCAGGGCCGGCAGGGGCGCGTCATCTTTTGAATCCAGCAAGGTGATGGTGGTTCCTTCGATCAGATTGATTATGGCTTCCCATCTGATCTTCAGATTGAGCCAGTGACGATCAACCGTTTTTTCGTTGACGAAGGTTCCCTTGCCCTGCTTGCGCCAGATCAGTCCCTCGTCTTCAAGCTTGGCCACCGCCTGACGGACGGTCGTGCGCGCCACCGAAAATTCGTGAGCTAATTCTTCAAGGCTTGGGATCCTGTCGCCCGGCGGCCATACGCCGACTTCAATTCGCCGCCGCATCACGCTGGCCAACTGGAGGAACAGGGGAACCGGACTGCGTATTAATGGATTGCTGGAATTGGAGCGGCCCATTGACCAAACTTTATTAAAGGTATGGTCTTTCATACCTTTAAACTAATTAATGATCAAGGATTAATCGGTCGAATTGAGTTTCTTACGTCTAAATACTTTTGTTTAAAATAATATTAAATATAAACAGTGAATTGGGGTCCAAGGTTGGTATAAGCATCACTCCGCTGGACTTCGGAGTTTAGTCGATAGGGAAGCGATCATGAAGGGCAGAAGATTCCATCTGCGCCTCACCAAAGCGGTTGGAACCACTTTTTAAGGCGATCATCCTTGAAAACCAGCACTTGCGCATCCGTTCCACCAGACGGATGGACACGGGTCCGGGCGCGTTGAATCTAACGGTGTCGAGACGGTTAACGGGAAGTACTTTGTAGGGTGTTGCCGAAATAATATCTCGTCGGCAGTGTAAAAATCTTCGGGAAGGATGGGCGTTTCACAAAAGGCCAAGTTCGAAATCTGGCCAGTTCTAAAATGCTCATGCGCGTAATAAAGGCCAAAACCCGTCCCACGGGGGGGGGTTAGGCTCGTACCGTATTTTTTTTCGAATGGGTCTTGTGGTAATCGATCCAGATTTTGGCTGCTTTTGAAAGATTCATGGCAGTCTTACTTGGGTTAAAAGGTTCACGATACGGATAGTACCCAAGGTAAGCGTATGATATCCATTTGAAAGATGCAAATTAGGCGTGATCCCTGATACTTAAATTCGATGGCAAGATACATGTAATTACCGCAATGCCGTTTTTCGTGCCTGCCGACCGGTGATAGTCTCGGTTGCCTGTTGCACTCGTTAAACATTGTGGGTTAATCTGATATCGTATCTCCAATTGGGTCCTCATTATCGCTGATATAGACTCGCAGTGTCGAATTTCATCAGTATCTCAGAATTTCTGGCACCCAAGCATGATTGAAAATTTCAACACAGTTTAACCTTTAGAATATTCGCTCTTACCCACAGATGGAAAATAAACATTCATATCGGGTCCTGATTGTTGAAGACGATTTGGACATCGCACAGAATATCGCTGACTATCTTGAGGAATCGGGGCATATAGTCGATTATGCGCAGGACGGCATCAGCGGGATGCATTTAGCTTTAACACGGGAGTTTGACGTAATCATCCTGGATGTGATGTTACCAGGAATGGACGGATTGAATTTTTGTAGCAAGCTACGTAAAGAAAGCAGCAAATCGACACCTGTCCTTATGTTGACCGCCCGCGATACGCTTAAAGACAAACTTGCTGGTTTCAACGCTGGAGCGGATGACTACCTAATCAAACCCTTTGCTCTGGAAGAACTGGCAGTCCGCCTGGAAGCGTTGACCCGAAGAAGGTTAGGCATACCAGGCAAACAGTTGCAAGTAGCGGACCTGGCTTTAAATATGGGCCAGATGGTGGTAACCCGGTCCGGCAAGCAGATCATATTGAACAAGGCCTGTTTTAAAATTTTGGTCCTTCTAATGCAGGCGTCCCCGAACGTCGTTTCAAGGCAGGACCTCGAATTTGCGCTATGGGGAGATATGCCCCCGGGTAGTGATGCACTGCGCAGCCATATTTACGCGCTTCGAAAAGCCGTCGACAAACCATTTGACATTCCCCTGTTAGAAACCGTTCATGGTATGGGTTACCGTTTGGTGGCGCCCGATGATATTCCGACATAGCATACGGCAACGCATCATATTGGCCTACGGCATATTCGGAGTTGTGTTGTCAATTGTATTCGGATGTGTGGTGTATGCCTCCCTGGATTACATTGACGACAACCTGGTGAATACAAGTTTGGTCCATGAGATGGATCGCCTTGGGAAGCGATATAACGAGAATGTAGATACGCTGATCCCTAATTCGCCCAACATTTTGGTCTTTCAGGGAACCGTTGCCATGCCTGCCTTTGCTCTTGAGTTGGTCGATGGTATTGGTGAAGGCATCCATGAGAGGTATTACGAGAAGGTGGAATACCACATTGCCGTAAAGTCTTTTCCCAATCGTATTGCCCCCCTGTATTTAATTTATGATGTCAGCGGCCTGGAGTTTATTGAATCGCGTAGACTGGAAGTAGGAGCGGTTCTCGCGGCCAGTTGCATTCTGGTTGTCGCAATAGGGGTATGGATAGGATTCTTGACCTCGCAACGAGTCATTGCCCCGGTGGCTTACCTGTCCGACCAAGTCGCTCGGTGGGGTCCGGGCAGCCTGCCCGCCGACCTGGCCGAAAAATTCTGCAAAGACGAAGTCGGGGTCCTGGCGCAGGCTTTGGAAGAGGCCTCGCGGCGCATCAAAGCATTTGTGCAGCGTGAGCAGGAGTTCACGCGTGACACAAGCCATGAACTTCGCTCACCGGTGACCGTTATCAAAGGCGCGGCTGAGTTGCTGAAACGCCGAACAAATGCAGGTGACGACCGGATCAGAAAACCCCTGCTTCGCATCGAACGGGCGGTCACAAATATGGAGCATATCATTGAAAACCTGTTGTGGTTGGCCAGGGAAGAGAACCATGAGTTTAGAGAGACCTGCGCAGCCGCCGCTGTAATCCGGGAGTCCATCGAGCAGCTTGAGCAGGTCATGTCCAACAAGCCCGTCTCGGTCATCATCAATCAGAAAGCCGATCCGGTACTTCAAGCCCCGGCGCCGATCTTCCGGATAACCTTTGTCAATCTCATTCAAAACGCCTTTCGACATACTACCCATGGCCAGATCAAAATCGAAATTCTTGATGATCGTATCGTCATTGCAGATTCCGGAGAGGGGATCGATGACTGCGATGTTGACAAACTCACCGCGCCTCATGTCCGGGGGAAAACCAGTACGGGATTCGGCCTCGGACTGACAATTGTCGAAAGGCTGTGCAGCCGGTTCGGATGGCGTTTTGAACTGGACAGTGAAATGGGATGTGGCACGACGGCGACGCTGATTTTCGATACGGCACCTCCCTATGTTCCCGCCGACGCAACAAATGCAGCCGGTTGTGAAAAATTGCCTCAGAAGACTCCGCAATAATAGTGGATTGCCATCCAAACAGGCTGCAGCTACCCATAGCAATATATCTCCCATTCGATTTCACCTATTTTTGATATCGATTTCACGTTTTTTTCATTCGCTCTGCGGTAAGAGTAAAAACATAGGGTTGAAAAGGCACTTACGCGGGCCAGCTTCCCTCTGATTCTATCCCCTGGTCGGCTCTTTCCAAATAAATGGAGACGGCATGACTTCCCCAGCGAAAGATAAAGATTCTGGCATGCGGCCTGGTTGCAGCCGCAGACAGTTCATCCTCACGACGGGCCTGGCTTGTGGTGCCGCCTTGATGACCGCAGTCCCCCTGGCATCCTATGTTGTCGCCCCTTCACTAAAAAAAGGAACCGGGAAATGGGTCGACTTTGGTGAGGTTAAGGATCTCGAGCCGGATACTTTCTCCATGCTTTCCTACGAGTTTATGGTCAAGGACGGCTGGCTGGTCCTGCCTCAGCGGGGTTTCGTTTGGGCCAGACCCGATACCGACAATCGCATCAAAGTTTTTTCATCCACCTGCACGCATCTGGCCTGCAACGTGATCTGGCAGGAGGAGTCCCGTACTTTTGAATGCCCCTGCCATTCCGGACGGTTCGATTCTGGGGGCAACCCTATTAGCGGTCCGCCGGATAGGCCCCTGACGATTCTTGAAAACAAGATCGATGCGGAAAACCTGTTGGTATTTTTAAGTTTTTAGCCCGCTCACCACCTATCATTCACTGTTAATTAAGGAGGATGAACATGCAGACCTATTTCAATTCTCGAATTTTAATAATCACTTGCCTATTGGTAATAACCAGCGTGATGCTGTTTGTCCCACCAGAAGCCGATAGTGAATCCAAACAGATGTTGAAAGCGGCCAAAGTGAAAGCCGCTCCGTCAGCGGTGGATGATCCGATCTGGGCAGATGCTAAAGCCATGATCGTTTCATTCGAGGGAAAAGAAAAGTTTGCCGGCCAAAAGGCCAGTGTGACCACCAGGGCTGTATACACGGATGACCACATTTTCTTTTTGTTCAAGTGGAAAGATCCGACGCTGAGTGTCACCAAGGGGGCCTGGCGGTATGATGGGCAGAAATGGGATCATCAAAGTGGCAATGAAGACCGCATTTCGCTGCTTTTTGAAATCAATCGCATTAATAATTTTGCAACCAAGGGTTGTGCCGTGGTTTGCCACATTCCGGAAGGTGAAACCAATGCCAAAAACGGCAAGTTCGGCACCACATCAGCTGCTGAAAAAGGCGATCTCTGGCATTGGAAAGCTGCCCGATCCGATCCGGCCGGCTATGCAGACGACACCTACCTCACTCAGATCAGCGCCGAAAAGGGTGGCCGTAAGAATGATGCCGGCAAGGGGGGCGACACCAAAAATATGACAGAGGACAAGTCCAAACCCCGTTTTATGACGGCCCCGGGAAAAATGCCTGGGAAAAACGGCGTGCTTCTGACGGCGCATAGCGTTGAAATCACCGATTACGCGGCATTCAAGACCGGGGATACCTTGACCTATCGGATGCCCAACACCCATGCCGGTTCCCGCGCCGATATCAAGGCTGATAGCCGTTATGCCGATGGGGGATGGACCGTCATGCTGGCACGTCGGTTGGATACCGGAAATGATGATGACGTAGCGTTCAATCCACGTAAAAAATATAACTTCGCCATGGCACTTTTTGATGATTCCGGTGACGAAGACTCCTACGATTCAGAGGTGCTGACGCTGCAATTTGAGCGCTAACTGAGAACCTCAACAGAACGCAAAACCCTGTGGATCCAACCAGCTGTAAGGCGGCTGCCAAGGCAGTCGCCTGTCTCGAATGAATAATCATGAAAGCTGTCAAATGGATAAATTGCATCCTGGATTGACACAAGAGCTACTGAAAGCATTATACCTCGAGGGCTTGGTCCGTTGGTTCTGTGAAATAAAGGTGTCCCCTTGGGCGCTGACCTGGCGGCATTTTCTCGGTACGGTAGCATTATTACTGCTCGTCCTGCTATTTCTATCCGGGGCTTTCATGGCCTTTTACTATACACCATCGCCGGGAGCGGCTTACGATAGTGTCGACTTCGCAGTTTTTAACCTTCCCTTCGGAGAAGTTATCAAAGGTATACACCACTACGCCTGGAACCTGTTGTTGATCGTGGTGGGGCTTCATCTGGCCCGAACCTTTGTAAGGGGTACCTACAAAGCGCCCCGGCAGGGAGTCTGGATATCCGGGGTTATCCTTTTTCTCTTCTTGCCGATGTTCATCATAACCGGTGATCTGCTGCCATGGGACCAGAAAGGGTATTGGTCCACCCAAGTGAGACTGAGCATCATTGCTTCCGTTCCGGTTGTGGGGGACATCATGACGAGGTTGCTGCAGGGAGGTGCGTTGACCGGTATCGTGGCGCTGACCCGGTTTTACGTGCTTCACATCATCTTCATGCCGGTGCTACTACTCATTTTGTTGGTAATTCATTTTCACTTTATCCTGCATCTGGGGCTTGCAGAACCGCTAAAACCAAATGATACCCTACCGGCAAGAAAGTCTTTTTTCCCTATCGTTGTAAACCGTGCATTGTTACTGTTCTTGCTCACCACGCTGGCTCTGGGACTGGTATCTTGGTATTGGCCACCACCCTTTGGGGATCCGGCCGATCCCACTGACACGAGTTATATTCCAAAGCCTGAATGGTGGGTCTTATTCCTGAATCAGCTAGTCAGTATTTTCAGCGGCTCCTTGAGTGTGGTCGGCACGGTTATCATTCCAGGCGGCCTGGCTGCGCTGCTGGTACTGCTACCCTTTATGGACCGATCGCCTGAACGTCGTCCAGCCAAGCGTGTCAAGGTCATGATTATAGCCAGCGTAATCATTCTCATACTGACCTGGCTTTCCGTGATCGGGTATCGTGCACATTTCTTAACTGCCCATTGACGGGCTGGAGAATGCCGAACCGATTTTATTTCTGTTTTGACATCACCGACAATGTCGAGGGCGGACATGCAAAAAAAGCTGATATTCATTACCATGGTGCTTTTCTTTATCGTGATTGTATATCTGGACGCCAATCGGAGCGTCCCTGCTGAAATGCGAACCCTGACTGTGGTGGCGGAGTATACGGACCGAGCACCTGCGACCCTTGACGATTCAATCTGGGAAAAGGCCCGTTCCGTGCCAGTACCAGTGCAGGGACGTGAAGATCTGTCCGGTCGGCAGGAGTCGGTCTGGACCCGGGTACTGTACACCAAAGAGGAAATCTATTTGCTGTTTAAATGGCACGATGCGACTCGCAGCGTCACTAAACAATCTTGGCAATTTGACGGTAGAAAGTGGCGTCATCTGGAAGGAAACGAAGATCGTCTGGCGTTGCTCTTCGAAATTACCCGCATCGATAAGTTCGCTACACGAGGGTGCGCGATTACCTGTCATAGTCCTGCTGACGTACCACGCGAGGAGTGGAAATTTGCCACCAAAACACCGGTGGAAAAAGGGGACTTATGGCACTGGAAATCCGCCCGCTCAGATCCATACAATTATGCAGACGACGCTTGGTTG
The DNA here is from genome assembly GCF_055467485.1 of Desulfosarcina sp. Lineage (NCBI taxonomy): Bacteria > Pseudomonadati > Thermodesulfobacteriota > Desulfobacteria > Desulfobacterales > Desulfosarcinaceae > Desulfosarcina > Desulfosarcina sp. Next base: position 12,452 of record NZ_JBUOIV010000089.1, read on the forward strand.
ACCGTGGCCGGAAACCCCAGTGGTTCTTATCGCGAAACGGGTCGGCGAAAGGATTCCGGCCGTGGTGGTGATGTTAAAAACCAGACCCAAGATGGAAACGCTCCGCTATATAACTTCAATCCGGAATCACCCCCTCGAGTCCCGGGGTTTCTACTCTTTGAGGAGGCCATCCAAATCAAAGACGGCCTCGATTTCAAACCTGGAGATCGTATTCCCTATCGCCTGCCTGTCAAACCGTCGGGTTCACGCGCTGACGTAGGGGCAGTCAGCCGGTACTCAGATAATGGTTGGACTTTGATGCTTCACCGCAAGATGAACACCGGACATGATGATGACATCGCCTTTGATCCCCATAAAAGATACAGTTTTGCCATGGCGGTTTTTGATGACTCTGGAAGCGACCACTCCAAAGCGACCAAAGCGTTGACACTGGCATTCAGCCGGTAACCAGAAAATTTCCTCCAGTCTTTGGTGAGACCTCAAGCCTTTCACTACGACCATTATTCCAATACTGTGTAACATTCTGATAGGCCTGGATTGCCAGATACAATCCTCGCCGGTCTTTTTGTAGGGAGATCAATTCATGAAAAATGATTGATTCAACAATAGCCACATCGTACCAAATAATCTTTTGGACTACAGGTTGCTGCTATCTATTTGTTATTTCATTCTAAATTGACACAACACAATATCTTGTGGTGATCGAAGATCAACCAGAATTCCATTTTTTGGCAAGAAACATGGAATTCGCGCAGTGCTGTTTTTCGTGTGATAGACGAATCTATAGTTTAACGAGGCTACCATCTCTCCTCTAAATTACTGATTGTCGATAATAATTCTGAATGCATTGCTCAATTGAAATCAGTAATTTGTTAAATATGGGCGATTGGTATTAGCTTGTCATTGACATTTCTCTTGGTTGCTATCCATTTTATCTTAATTATTCGTGGGGAATTTGTACCAAATGTTTAGTGGAACCTGGTGTTGACAGTTTTTTTTCAAGTCTGCCTATTCAATTGCTTTTTCCATTATAGATGCTGGTAATTTTTTGACATTTTTTTAAATACCATGGAGAACTTAAAACTGGTAATAAATATGCCTACAAACACAAAGATTATTCCGGTCAAATGGTAGTGCATCAATTTTTCATCCAGAAAAAGAACCGCCAGAATTGTGCTGAACACCGGCATGAGATGAATAAAAGGCCCAGCCTTATTGGCTCCCAGTTTTTTTATGGCCCCATTCCAGAAGAGGAATGCAAGCACCGAGGCAAAGAGGGCAACATAGCCGATGGTCATCACACTGGAAAATGTTATAGGAAATGTCTTTCCCAAGGCAATGTCATGGAGAAAAAAGGGAACCAGAGCGAGTATTCCCACAATATTGATGCTGGCTAGATAGGATATCTGTTGTAACTCCTTGGG
>NZ_JBUOIV010000090.1:0-12987 GCF_055467485.1 Desulfosarcina sp.
ATATTTGTAGACTCTTATGCTTTGATTTTATGCGGATCGCTTTTGCATGTCGCTTGTCAGTGGAGAAAAAGGCACAGGACCAGGAGCAGAGCCTTTATCCTTGCCTTATGAACCAGAAATCCTCCCGTTTATAAAATGTTGAGGGTTTTTAAAAAATTAGCAAAATTTAATGAGAACGATAACTTGAAAGGAAGTATAGCCATATGACTGATACCGTCAGCCGCGATAACGCCTATCACGGCGGAAAATATGTTAACTTGATGGTGGATCCTGAACGGTCGGCTTTGCTCAAAAAGATTTCGACAGACCTGGCCAGCATCACCCTGGACGATCGCCAACTCTGCGATTTCGAATTGCTTACCACAGGGGCCTTTTCACCGCTGACCGGTTTCATGAACCGCAGCAACTATGAGTCCGTGCTGGATCGCAATAAATTGCAGGACGGGACGCTGTGGCCAGTCCCCATCTGCCTGGACGTCTCCGAAACGGCAGCCAGGCCATTGGAAGCCGGGCAGTCCGTGGTGGTTCGAGACCCCGAAGGATTCCTCCTGGCCATCATGCATGTGGAAGACATCTGGAAGCCGGACAAGGAAAAAGAAGCGACGCTCCTGTACGGCACTACGGATAAATCGCACCCGGGTGTGGCCAATCTGTTTCGAAATACCGGTGAATACTATTTGGGCGGTACTCTTGAAGTGCTTAACCTGCCGCTTCACTTCGATTTCAAGCAGCAGCGGATGACACCACCGGAAGTCCGCGGACTTTTTAAAAAGCTGGGATGGAATCGCATCGTCGGATTTCAGACCGTCAACACCATTCACCGGCCAGAATTCGAAATGGCCATCCGCGCCATGCATAAAAGCCATGCCAACCTGCTCTTGCTTCCCGGCGTGGACATGACCGGCCCCGGCGATTTCGATTATTACACCCGCGTACGCTGCTACCGTCATGTGGTCGGGTATTTCCCCCCGGAATCGGCGGTCATGAGCCTTTTGCCCATATCCATGCGAATGGCCGGGCCGCGGGATGCCCTGCTTCAATGCATCATCGGAAAAAATTATGGATGCACCCACTTTATCATCGGCCATCAGCATGCGGATCCGGGCAGACTAAATGGTGCGGCGCCGTTTTATGACAGCTCGGCGACGCACGCTTTTGTGCAGAAGTTTGCTGAAGAACTGGACATCGGCGTGGTTCCCTTCGACGAACTGGTCTACCTGCCTTTTGAAGATGAATTTTGTCCAAAGGATGAAGTTCCCGCAGGTACTGAAACCATCTCTCTTTCAAGTCTGGATATTCGTGAACGAATCCGTACCGGCAGGGAAATTCCCCGGTGGGCCACCTTTCCGGAAGTGGTGGGTGAACTGAAAAAAGCCTATCCGCCGCCGTCGAGGCAGGGATTTACGGTTTTTTTCACCGGCCTTTCCGGAAGTGGTAAATCGACTATCGCCCGCGTGCTTTATGCGAAAATGCTGGAAATCGGTAAACGTCCGGTCACGCTTCTGGACGGGGACATTGTCCGGCAGAATCTGTCCAATGAACTGTCTTTCTCAAAGGAACATCGCGACATCAACGTCAGGCGTATCGGGTTCGTGGCCAGCGAAATCACCAAAAACCGGGGGGTCGCGATCTGTGCGCCGATTGCCCCCTACGCCGCTACACGAGCCGAGATCCGCTCCAACATCGACGCCCTCGGCGGGTTTATCGAGGTGCATGTGGCCACGCCCCTGGAAGTCTGTGAAAAGCGCGACCGCAAAGGCATGTACGCCAAAGCCAGGGCCGGACTTATCAAAGGGTATACGGGCATCGACGATCCATACGAAATCCCCGAGGCGCCTGAAGTGCGGGTGGATACGACGGGGAAATCGCCTGATGAGGCCGCCCAGGAGATACTGATATACCTGGGGCAGAAGCGATATATATAGATGGGATCGAGGGAATTGAAGGTACACCCTAACTTGGCATCTTTCGAGCCAGGCCGGTGTTCTCACGAGTTTGAGCACGTAGTGAAGCTTCAGCGCTATCCTCGACGTAGCGCTGCTACGCCTCTGGTTTCGACGGCGCTGCGACCTTGGACTGAACCACAATCTACCACTTGTGGAACAAAACCATTTAACATAGCTTCATTGGTTCGATTGGTTCGATTGGTTCGATTGGTTCGATTGGTAGAAGGGATCGTTATAAGCTTTAGGTGTTTAGGCAAGGGCGGGTACGCAGAACCGAGAACCCAACAAACCCAATTAACTCAATAAATTCAAAAAACAATGCCATCGAGCGATAAAAAAATACTTGTTGTCGGTGGAGCGGGCTACATCGGTGCACACATGGTTCGGCAATTGGCCAGGGCCAGCTGCGATGTGGTCATTTTGGACAACCTGTCCACCGGCAACCGCAAGCTGGTCCAGGGGGAAGCATTTATCCAGGGCAACCTCGGGAACTCGGACCTGCTGGACAAGCTGTTCTCCCGGCACACCTTCGATGCAGTGATGCATTTCGCAGCCTTTTCTCAGGTCGGCGAATCGATGCACCAGCCGCTGGCCTATTACCGCAACAACCTGGCGGAAACGGTTGCCCTGCTCGATGCCATGGTGCGCCATGATGTCAAGCGGTTTATCTTTTCATCCACCGCCGCCGTTTACGGGGAACCGGTGGCGATTCCGATTACCGAAGATCATCCATGCGCACCGACCAATCCATATGGAAACACAAAATTGGCCGTGGAGCGCATGCTGGCGGATTGCGATGCCGCCTACGGGTTGAAATTCACGGCGCTGCGCTATTTTAATGCCGCAGGTGCCGATGAATCTGCTGAGATTGGCGAAATGCACGATCCGGAAACGCATCTGATTCCCATCGTTCTCAGCGCCGCCGACGGTCGGATCGACCATATCCGGGTATTCGGTACCGATTACCCCACCACGGATGGTACCTGCGTTCGGGATTACGTGCATGTCAACGATCTGGCCCAGGCCCACCTGCTGGCCCTGGATGCGTTACTGGAAGGCGGGGATAGCGCCGTCTACAACCTGGGCAGCAGCCACGGGTATTCGGTAAGGGATGTGATCAGCAAAGCGGAAGGGGTTACGGGAAAAAGGATACCGGTCGTTGAAGCACCGCGTCGCCCCGGTGATCCGGCGGTTCTGGTGGCCAGTTCTGAAAAAATAAGACGCGAGCTGGGATGGGCGCCGGCATATGACAATCTTGAAAAAATCATCCGAACCGCCTGGAACTGGCACTTGAAGCAAAAGTAAACGAGCGTGTCGGTTTTGGGGTGGGCAACACTGGGGTCTGTTTATTGGGGGTCGTTAAATGAAAAGCCGCAGGATCCATGTTTTCGCGATGTTGGTTGCGCTGGCATTGATCGTCACGGGGTGCTCCTCCGACGAGGAGAAAAAGGTGTCCCATTTTGAAAAAGGGAAAACCTATTTTGAAAAAGGGGAATACAAGAGCGCGGAATTGGAGTTCCGCAACGCCATTCAGATCGATCCGGAGTTTTTAGATGCCTACGAGCGCCTGGGAGAAACTTATCTGAAACTGGGGGATCCCCGGGGGGCCTTCAGGGAATACAGCATGGTCGCCAAACTCGACCCGGACAACATCGATGCATCCCTCAAGCTGGCCACGTTTTACATGCTGGGCAAAAAAAACGCCGAGTCCCGTGAAAAAGTCGAAGCGGTTCTTGCCAAGGCACCGAATAATATCGAGGCCCTGTATTTAATGGCCGGTCTTTATGACCTGGAAAAAAACCTTTACGAAGCGGCCTCGGTCTTTGAAAAGATCCTGGAATTGGATGAAAAGCAGCCCCGGGCTTACATGGGGTTGGCCCGGGTGTACGCCCGCCAGGGCAAACTCGATGAAGCCAAGTCCCAATTGATGAGTGCGGTTCATCTGGATCCGAAGGCAATCACACCGCGTCTGGAATTGGTTCGGTTTTACACCGGCCGAAAAGACTTCGACGAAGCCCAGGCCCAACTTGAAAAAACCATCCAGTTGAATCCCGGGAATTCGGATCTTTACATCGTCCTCGGCAACTTCTTCTTCCAGTTGAAAAAATTTCAAGAAGCGGAAAGCGCCTACCTCGAGGCGATCGACACCAGCCCAAAGGAGATTAAGCCCTATATGGTTGCAGCTGGGTTCTATGACGCGTCGGGCAACACGGACAAGACCCTTGCCATGTACGAAAAGGCGCTGGCGCTTAAACCCGATGACGTCAACATAATGACCACCATGACCGAATTCTTCCTGAAGCGCCGGCAGATGGGAGAGGCGCAACGCTATTTGGCCAAGGTGCTTGCGGAGCGGCCCAACTTCTTTCCTGCACGGATGATGAAAGGGGAGATTGCCGCCTTCAACAAAGATTTTTCCGAGGCCATCGGCATCTTCGACCAACTGGTGAAAGAGGAGCCGCGCTCGGCCCGGGCACACTATCTGAAAGGGTTTTGCCACCTGGGCAACGGCGAGACACAGGTGGCCAAAACCTCCCTTGCCAAAGCGGTCGAACTCAATCCGAAATTGGTGAATGCCAGGATGCTGCTCGCCGAGATCGCCTTCAAAGAGCAGGATTTCGAAATGGCCCGGAAAGAGAGTGCGGAAATTCTGGCTCTGAATCCACAAGATGCCCGGTCCCGAATAATGCTGGGCAACGCCTTGATGGCCCAGGGCAAAACAGCCGACGCGCAGACGGCCTTTGAAACGGTGATCGCCGAAAACCCGCAAAACCCGGCCGGCTATTATCGGTTGGGCCTGTTGCAGCGGTCGACTATAGACTACGATGGCGCCCTGGACAGTTTCAATGCGGCCCTGGCGCTGAACCCGATGCTGATGGACGTATTCTCCAACATCGTTGCGGTACACGGCGCCAAGGGAGAACTGGCCGTCGCTCTGGATAAATGCGATGCGCAATTGGAAGCAGTCGGTGACGCCATGGTTGCCAGGGCGGTTATCCACAACCTCAAAGGCAGCCTTTACCTGGCCCAGAAAAAAACCGATGCGGCTGAAAAGGCATTCGGGACGGCCATACAGGAGAACCCGGATTTCTTGCCGCCGTATTATGCATTAGCGAGAATCTACCTGTCCGGGAATAAACAGCAAAAGGCCATCGATCAGTACATGGCCATCCTTGAGAAAGATCCGAAGCAAGCCGGACCGCACATGCTCATGGGCACCATCTACGACATGCAGAAACAATTTGACCTGTCGGAAAAGCATTACCGGGCGGCGCTCGAGATCGATCCCGAGTTCGCACCGGCTGCCAACAATCTTGCCTATCTCCTTTCAACCCGTGACGGCGATATCGATGAAGCGATGAAATTCGCCCGAGTCGCCAAGGAGAAACTGCCCGACGACCCCAGCGTCATGGATACACTCGGCTGGGTCTATTATAAAAAAGGGCTGTATGGAAATGCCGTCCAGGAGTTCTCGGGCAGCCTGGAAAAATTGCCTGAAAATGCAACCGTAAATTACCATCTTGGCGCGGCATTGTTTAAAAAGGGGGACCGGGAACGAGCCAAATTATCCTTGGAAAAGGCAATGGCGCTGGACAGGAATTTCGACGGCGCCGAAGACGCACAACGGATGCTGTCTGAAATGTAATGATGCGTTACCTCCCATTTAAAATACTGATTCTTTGCGTATTGATGCCACTCTTTGTCTATGTCTTTTCGATACAATTGTTGGAAAAGACCGTTCACGCACGGTATGAAAAGATACTGGCGGCGACCTTAATCGGCGATACCCGTCCGTTGTTCGACGGCAGCGTGCGTCTTAAAGATGTCATCCGGGAGAATCTGAATGGGTTCCTCGACGGCCTGAAATGGCCCGGTTGGGGTGTTCGGGTCAGTGTGACCGTGAAAACGCGCGACGGAACCTACCTTTACCCCAATGCCTATGAAGATCCGAAACCTGATTTAAGCACGTTGGACAGCATTGCCGTCGCCAGAGAAAACTTCAGGTTGATGGAGGATGGTCTGATCAAGACGGTTGACGTGAAAATTGAACACAACACACTGATATCAAATACGATACTGTTTTCCTGTGCTTTCGTTTCCCTGATGGTGCTTCTAATCTTTCATCGTCGCGGCATGCGAATGATCCACGAGGAGGAATTCAACAGACAGGAATTTATCGATGACCTGTCCAACCAGCGGCAGGCGGGCCTGGTTCGGTTGGAGCGGCTTGAAGACGAGCGAGTCAGCCTTGCCAGTGAAATTGAATCGATGAAAGCGGAGTTGGAACGTGAGCGGCATAAAGCCTCTGCCACCGAAAACGAAATGATCGACGAAATGCTGGCCTTCGAGGAAAAAATCAGTGAAAATCTTGCCCGACAGGATCATCAGCTTCAGGAAATCAATGCGTTAAAGGAAAAAATCAAGCAGCTTGAAAAAGAGAGCGAGGTAAAAAGCCGTCAGCTGTTAAAAAGCGCCGATGCAACCAAAAAGCGCTTCGCTACCCTCTACAAGAATACAACCTTTCATGACAAGGCCATCGAAGGCTTCGTCGACCTTACCGAAGAGATGAAGATCAAGGCGGAGGAGTTGGTCCACCAGCTCAACGACGACCCTGACAGGGTTCAGATCAAGCGCAAGGTTTTCGGCAAAAAGAACCGGGAAGCAGCCTTCGAAGTTATCTTTTCCTACAAGGGGCGGTTGTATTTTAGAAAAATTTCGGGGAATCGAGCGGAAGTGCTTGCTATTGGCACCAAGTTGACCCAAAATAAGGATTTGGTGTATCTCGACAAATGCTGACAACCCTTTAGAATTCTGTTCGATTTGAGAAGCAACCATGTATCTTGACTTTTATAAATTACATCTAAAGCCCTTTCAGATCAGCACCGACCCGAGGTTTTTGTGGTTGGGTGAAAAACACCAGGAGGCGCTGGCTGTCCTTAAGTATGGTATCCTGGACAATAAAGGTTTTCTTCTGCTCACCGGTGATGTGGGTACCGGAAAAACCACGCTGCTGAACGCCCTTATCGATAGCCTGGGAAGTGACGTGCTCGTTGCCATGGTTGCCGACCCGGGTCTGGCTAAAATGGATTTTTTTAATTTTGTTGCTGACTCATTTGGATTAAATACGCGTTTCAAGAGCAAAGGCGAGTTTCTTATCTTTCTGAAAAACTACCTGCTGGACCTCAATCAGCAGAACAAACAAGCACTATTGATCATTGACGAATGTCAACACCTCAATCAGAAGATGCTGGAAGAGGTCCGGCTGCTTTCCAATATCGAAAAGGCCAGCACCAAACTGATCAATATCTTTTTTGTGGGCCAAAGCGAGTTCAACAACGTCATCCTTCGCCCGCAAAACCGTGCCATTCGCCAGCGGATCACGATCAACTACAACATCGCTTCCCTGTCTCAAGAGGAAACGAGCGACTATATTCGTTTTCGCCTGGGCGTGGCCGGATCCGAAGAGCCGATCTTTACATCCGCTGCCATTCAGGAGGTCTATAATTTTTCCAACGGTTACCCCCGATTGATCAATATCATCTGCGACCAGGCCCTGTTGACCGGCTATGTCAAAGAAAAGAAACATGTCGATGAAACCATCGTCGCCGAATGTGCCGATGAATTGAAAATCGAACCCGGGATTTCGATAGAAGAAAGTGACGCAACCCCCGAGGCCAGGACTCAAAAGGAAGCGGTTGCACCCACGGCAAAGCCGGTTCCTACCGACTGGCTGACCCCCTTGCAATTGAAAACGCCTCTGGGAATCGCACTGGTCGTCGTTTTTATCATTTGGGTTGGGTTGGTCGTCACATTTATCTTCAACCGCAGCTCTTCAGACGCTACCAATAGCACAATGGGCGAGGCATCCGTCGAACAAACCAGCCAGGCAGCGGTGGCGGCGCCCGGTTCGCCAGGAGAGGAACCAGACTCACAGCACGGTGGAAAAAACTCCCGTGATCTTGCGCAACCGGGTCGCGCGGCCGCCGTAGAAGCGGTGCCTGCCGTGATTGACAATCAGGCTTCCGTACCAACTGTCGGTTCGCCAACTGCAATCCAGCCCACGGGAGAAGGAAAACCGGCCGGGACGTCGCAACTGAGCGCATCACTGGCACCGGCGAGCCGAGAGGATGCCGGGGACCCACTCTCTCTTGAATTCATCCGGGAGACCTACGGCAGGTATCCTGAGGTTTTGTTCGGTTTCGACTCCAATAACCTGGAGGATCGTTCCTACGACATGCTTAACGTGATTTCACAGTTCTGTATCGCGCATCCCGAGGTTCTCGTCGTCCTGCGAGGCTATACCGATAGATCAGGGGTGCGGGCGTACAATCTGAAGCTGGCCGAATTCCGGGCGGATATGGTCAAGGCCTATCTGGTTGGAAAAGGGGTACGCGTTGAGGCCATTACAACCAGGGCCATCGGGCCTGACCCGGAAGGCCCCGGCGGCACAACGGTCCCTTATGACGGGGAACGGCGGAAGGTGTTGATCGAGATCATTTCGCCGACCAGCTGATCGTTGGCTGTTGCGTGCAACCCCGCCCGCGCCAATCAACGATTCCCAAATCGATTTCTTTCCATCTGCCAGCCCTGGTCGCGGGTATCTCTTCGTTGACTTAACCTAATTTCTGGAATATTAAATAGTCTGCTTCCATAAGCGGCATCTTGCGGTCCAATTTTGCGTTCTCGCCATTTTGGAAATCCTCAACGTAGCTTTTGGCTACGCCTCCGGTTTCCAAGTAGCTGCGGCCCTGATCTGAACCGCAACCTACCATTTATGGACAAACACGAATCATAGTATCCACTCAAGAAATTTTATTTGCTCAATCAATTTAGGGTTCCTCGTTCCAGGCCCTTGATACTCGGGTTTTCACCCCAAGGACACTTCTCTCAGGGTGCCTGCGGGTTGAGAAGCGGCTGCGCCTCGATCGTGAACCCATACTCTATTTTGAAAGCGGTTCTTTTTGGATGAAGCGGATGTTTTTTATGAATCCGCGTTCCCTATATCTTCTAAGTCATTCATAGGCAACATATGATGAAAAAACCGGACATCTTGGAAGATGAAAACAAACTGACTGAACGACTGATTCGGGCCGTTTCGAGACTGACTCCGCAGCGAAAGAAAATGCTGGATGAATTGCTTCAGGAGTGGGAGCGGCTGGATTATCGAGAAGATTCCAGAATCCCCTGTTTCCTGCCGGTGGATTACTCGACCAAGGACAGGGTTTATCAGGACTTTATCAACAACTTGAGCAAAGGCGGGGTATTCATCGAAACCTTGTCGCCATTTCGTGTCGGGCAATCGGTTTCGCTGATCTTCACCCTTCCTTCCGTGCAAAAAACGTTCAAGATGTCCGGGGCTATCGTCAGAACGGAACAAGATGGTATCGGCGTCAAATTCAACAAAAACCTGACATCCTACCAGAAGGAACTCATTCACAGCGCGATTACGCGAAAGTAAGGAGTGATCCGTATCGCTGCCGATAAGGTGAGGCATTGCCGGCAATGGCAATGCCTCAACCTTTTTTAAGAAACATCGAATTGATCATGGTAACAATCGGAGAGCCACTGCACGGTTTTTCGCAGGAAATGTTCCTGATGGGCTTTGCAGCTAAGCCGGTGATCTCCACCTTCCAGGATCAGCTGTGCCTTAGGATCCCCGGCAAGATTGTAAATCCGCTGGGCGTTTTCAAGAGCGACGGTCTCATCGCACCTGCCGTGAATAACCAGAATATGATGGAGAGACCCGATTGCCGTGCTGACATTGAATGTCAGCCGATTTTCAGCGAGCTCCTTCTTCAAGGATTCCGGAGATTCATCAGGGAGTTGGATGGACCGGCTCTGGACCGGGGCGGCCAGCGTGACCATGGCAAATGGCGAGAGGTGGTGTGCCGCCGCGAGACATACGGTCCCTCCTAAACTGCTTCCAAACAGGCCTATTGGCATGTTTTTCCCCAACGCGTGGAACACGGCGTGAACGGCGGCATGCAGGTCAGACGTGCGGTTTTCCAAGGTGGTGTCGATTTCAAAACTACCTTCGCTGTCGCCACACCCCCGGTGGTCGAATCGAAAATACGCCATGCCGATGGCCGTGCATCCCTTGGCCAGCGCAATTTGTTTGGGTGAGTTCTTGTCGGCCATGAGGCCGTGGCATCCGACCACCACCGCCAATGGTTCGCCTGGCGGCAGATGGAGTACTCCGGACAGGTGCAAGCCGTCGGCAACAAATGAAATGGACTGTACCGTGGTCTTCTTCATGAGTTCATCTGAAATAAAATCATATGCTTGAATTATGTTCTGCGCTGGAGTATAGGAGATCGCGAGGAAACAATTGGGCAGGTGCTCAAACACGTAAGCGATGGTTGGTAAACACCTTTAAAAAATGGCGGAAGTGCATGGGAATCGAACCCACCCGGGACGGTATTAGCGCCCCACACCGGATTTGAAGTCCGGGAGCCTCACCAGTAAGCTGCGCACTTCCGTATGAATGGGCCTTTTATGAATAAAAATACTTGTTTTGTCAATGTTTTTATGAGGATGAAAACCCACATCGACCATGCATGCAACCCCATGGTGGCCGGGTTCGATAAGGGGATGGCGACGTTTGTACCCGATCAGGCATGGGTTGGCTTGAAGGCAGGTTGGCAATGATGCACGCGCATTTCGACTGTTTTTCCGGGATCAGTGGTGACATGGTCCTCGGCGCGTTCGTGGATATGGGCGTCTCCGCGCAATGGCTGACGGAGATGATCCGCAGCCTTTCAATCGGCGAGGTGGAAATTGTCGCTCGTGACGTGAAAAAAAGCGGCATTGGCGCCAAAAAAATCACCGTTTTGGAAAAAATAGCCTCGCCTGCCAGAAATTATCGGGACATCGTTGCAATCATCGAAAACGCAAGATTGAGCGATAAGGTTAAAAGCGCTGCCGTTGCCATATTCAGCCGCATTGCCGATGCGGAGGCACGGGTTCATCGATGCGAAAAAGACGACGTTCATTTCCATGAAGTCGGAGCGGTGGACAGCATCGTCGATGTTGTAGGGGCTGCCTTGTGCCTCGACTATTTACACATCGAATCGGTATCCTCATCAGCGTTGCCTTTAGGCAGCGGATTCGTGGATTGTGCCCACGGGAAACTGCCCGTGCCGGCACCGGCAACCCTTGAGATCGTCAAGGGCCTGCCTGTCTACGGCGGAGCATCCGACGGGGAACTGGTCACGCCGACCGGCGCCGGCATCATTGCTTCCCTGGCCGAGCAATTCGGACCGATTCCCGACATGCAAATCGATCGCGTCGGCTACGGCAGCGGTTCCAGGGAACGCCAGGACATGCCCAATCTGTTGCGGGTAGTTATCGGAAAGAAAAAAGAAGCGATTCCTGGGCCGAACCATGACGACGTGGTTGTGGTGGAATCCAACATCGATGATATGAACCCGGAGTTGTACGGCTACCTGATGGAAATGTTGTTTAAAAATGGTGCCCTGGATGTCTGCTATACACCGGTGCAGATGAAAAAAAACCGGCCGGGAACAAAAGTTGAGGTGTTGTGTCCACCCGCGAAAAGGGCTGAGATTGCCCGGTGCTTATTTGCCGAGACCTCCACCATTGGTCTCCGATACCATTTGGTTCACCGGCAAACGCTAATCCGTTCCATCGCCCGGGTGGCCACCTGTTTCGGTGAAATCCAGGTCAAATGCACGACGGAGCCGGATGGCAGGAAACGATATACACCCGAGTATGAGATGTGCAGAACGATTGCCGTCAAGAATAATGTTCCGCTGAAAAGGGTATATGAAGCAGTGGCCAACGCCTGTAAGGATGGGGATTGCTCCGGGAAAACAATTTGTCGAGATTAATGTTACAAAAAAAAATAGAATCCAGAAGTCAGGAGAAAAGGAGCAGGCGATAGCCGTTGGGCCATAGACGACAGGAAAAGACCGTTTGGTTGGCTGGCTTGGTTGGCTGGGCCGGTTTCACTTGACCCCTTGAGCCATGATAGCGCGCCCATTTTCCGTCGCAGTCGGCGGGGTTAGCGAACGGGAAATCTATTTTTCTAATCCCTACGGTGCTGCGCAGCACTGCCGCTGCCGGCAGAACATTCCCCGCGGCTTGCCGGGGGGAGGGCGCAATGTTTGGAATCTGGCTCCCGAATTCCTTTGCATGGCCGATTGGCATCGTCGATTGTTTCTGTTTTAGCCTAACCGTTGGTTTTTGAGGAATAAAAGTCGTAGATGGTGACGTGGAAGCAAAAAGCGGTAATCTTTCTGGCAACGGGAGGCTGGATCGGTTTTGCCCCGGTGGCTCCGGGTACTTTCGGCTCCCTGGCGGCCGTGCCCATATGCCTGTTGATTTCATCGATGCGGATCGGTCCTGCGTTGATCTTTCTGGCTGCGATGATCATGTTCTCGACGTGGATTGCCCATGCCGCCGAAAAATTGGAGTCGCAAAAGGACCCCAGCCAGGTCGTTGTTGACGAGATTTGCGGCATGGCCATCGCGCTGTTTGCTCTGCCATTCACACCTATTTTCATCATCGCGGGATTTGCATTGTTCCGGGTGTTTGATATATTAAAGCCTTTTCCGATCCAATGGGTTGATAAAAAAGTTCCCGGTGGATTGGGGATCATGCTGGATGACATCATTGCGGGATTGTTCGCCAACGGATTAATACGGTTAGGCATTTATTTTATATAACAAGAAAGGTCACCACCATTTTGAAAAAGCGTGAAGAAGCCGACGCCCCACCAAAGAAAAAAGGCGCCCTGCGTGAAAATATCGAAGCGATCGTTTTCGCTGTCATCCTGGCGCTGTTCATCCGCACGTTTGTGGTTCAGGCGTTTAAAATTCCATCCGGATCGATGAAAGACACCCTTTTAATTGGTGATCATATCTTGGTCAATAAGTTCATTTATGGCGTCAAAGCCCCTTTTTTAAACAAAACGATCATTCCCATCAAGGAACCGCAGCGCGGTGACATCATTGTCTTTGAATTTCCCGAAGATCCCAGCAAAGATTTCATCAAGCGGGTCGTCGGTGTTCCGGGAGAC
>NZ_JBUOIV010000091.1:0-11655 GCF_055467485.1 Desulfosarcina sp.
CTGCGCGTGATGGAGTGCGTGCGGCTGCGGGTCAAGGATGTCGATTTCGGCTACCGGCAGATAGTGGTGCGTGACGGCAAGGGAAAAAAGGACCGCGTGACCATGCTGCCCGAAATCATCACCGACTCGTTGCAGCGTCACCTGCTGAAGGTCAAAAGAGTTCATGAAACCGACCTCGAGGCTGGTTTCGGTGCCGTATACCTGCCTTATGCCCTGGAACGCAAATACAAAAACGCCAACCGCAGCTGGGCCTGGCAGTATGTGTTTCCGGCCGTGCGCCGTGCCATCGATCCGCGTTCCAGTGTGGAGCGCCGTCACCACATTTCCGAGTCCGTGCCCCAGCGGGCCGTCAAAAATGCCATCCGCCAGGCCGGTATCGCCAAGGCTGGCAGCTGCCACTCCCTGCGCCACAGCTTCGCCACCCACCTGCTTGAAGCGGGGTATGACATCCGCACGGTGCAGGAGCTGCTGGGCCACAAGGATGTCTCCACCACCATGATTTACACCCACGTGCTCAATCGGGGCGGCAAGGGGGTGCAGAGCCCGGGAGACAATCTTTTCGACGACCAATGGAAAGCGAAACCATGAGTTCTGATCTGACACCCAGGCAAAAAAGCGTGCTGGATTTCATCGTCGCCTTTCAGCAGGAGCAGCTCATGGCGCCCACGGTGCGCGAGATCTGTGCCCACTTCGGGCTGCGCGGCCCGGCGGGCATCCACCGCATCCTTAAGGTTCTCGAGGAAAAGGGACACCTCATCTCCGAACCGGGCAAGAAACGCGCCTTGCGCTTCAGCAAGAAGTACACGGGCCGGGGCATTGCCCTGGTCGGCAACATTGCCGCCGGCAAACCCATAGAGGCCATCGAAAACTTTGAAGAGGAACTGGCCATTTCCCCGTCCCTGTTCGGTTGTGATCACTGCTTCGGCCTGCGGGTCAGCGGGGACTCCATGATCGAGGCCCACATCCTGGACGGGGACCTGGCCATCATACGCCCGCAACAGCGGGTGGAAAACGGTGAAATCGCCGCGGTGACGATGGCAGGAACGCTGCCGGAGGCCACCTTGAAGATCGTCCACCACGACCAATATTCGCTGTCGCTGTCGCCAGCCAACAGCGCTTACCCGCCATTGATTTTAAAGGGGCCCCAGCGAAAGGGAGTGGCGATCATCGGAAAACTGGTGGGGGTGGTGCGCCGGCGTTGATCGGCTTGCGCTGCACACAGCATGGCCCCCTCCGGGTCTTCCCATGCGCCACCTGGATACCAGCAGTTTTGCCCCGCTCCCGGTTGCAACAGATTATCATTTCATGACATGGCCGATGGTCCATTCAATTAGCGCTTGCCTTTGACCGGGGCGGCCTACCCCTGTTCATTCACGCCCGACCGATTCCCGCCTTCCCTGTTCCACTCCTTTACAACTTGTAAAAAATCCTGACAGTCAGATTCTTTTACAACTCCCTTCAATTTCTTTGAATTTTTTTTATTATAATATTTCTAATAGTTAGCAATTCTTCAAATATTTCGGAGTTGGCACTGAACTTGATAATCAGCAAACGGCATCGCTTTTTTGGCAGTAAACCATGATTTTTTGACAACGGAAAAATTGATGACCCGCAACCCCACACCGCTGAGTCCATACTACCGGTCCCTCACCCGCAACATGGTGCTGCTGGTCATGGTGATTTCGTTCACGCCCATGCTGCTCGTCACCGGGATCATCCTGGACCATTTCAGTTCCTCCCATCACGAAAAGGTATTCGCCCACCTGGAGGAACTCGTTCTCAAGCACAAGCAGAATATCGACAGTTTCTTGGAGGAGAAGGTCCAGAATATCCGTTTCCTGGCGGATTCCATCGACTTTGGCCGTGTCGGCCAGGCTGACGCCATCGCCGAACACCTCAACCGCCTGCAGAGCGTCTACGGCACCGTTTTCGTGGATCTTGGCGTTATCAACGAACAGGGGCAGCAAATTGCCTATGCCGGACCGTTCAACCTGGACAATGCCCGCTATGCCGATGCCGACTGGTTCAAAAAGGCCATCGACAGCGACTATTTCACCAGCGACGTGTTTCTGGGGCTGCGGGGTTCACCGCATTTCATCATCGCCGTCCGCAAGACCTGGCAGGGACAGAAATGGATTATCCGGGCGACCATCGACTTTCTCTCCTTCAACCGCATCGTTGAAAAGGTGCGCATCGGCGAGACCGGCTTTGCCTACATCCTCAATCGCGACGGCCAGTTTCAGACCAAGCCCATATTCGACTTCACCCCCACCCTGGACATCTACTCGCGCTACTTTGCCAACCTGGAGCGCATGGGCAAAGAGGTGGAGATCCAGGAACGGCTCGACGGCGCGGGCGTGAAAAGCCTCTATGTCTCCGCCCTGCTCAAAGGCGGCGACTGGCTGCTGGTATACAAGCAGGCCAGCGACGATGCCTTTTCGGACCTGCACACGGCCCAGAAAGTTGCCATCGTCCTCCTGCTGCTCGGCGGCGTCGCCATCGTCGCCATGGCGGTCTGGATGTCCACCAAGATGGTCCGCCGCATCGCCACATCGGACAAGGAAAAGGAGATCATGAACGAACAGGTGATCGAGACCGGCAAACTGGCCTCGGTGGGTGAACTGGCCGCCGGTATCGCCCACGAGATCAACAACCCGGTGGCCATCATGGTGGAAGAGGCCGGCTGGCTCCAGGACCTGGTGGAAGACGGCGCCTATAAAAGCGATGCAGACATCCAGGAGTTCGAACGCGCCCTGAACCAGATCCGCACCCAGGGCAAGCGATGCAAGGAGATTACCCACAAACTGCTCAGTTTCGCGCGCAAGACCGATTCGCGCATCGAGGATTTCGAGATCGGCCACCTGATCGAAGAGCTGATCTCCCTATCCGCCCAGCGGGCCAAATACAGCAACGTGGAAATGATTACCCGGATCGAGCCCAAGCTGCCGGCCATCTCCGCATCCCATTCCGAGCTGCAGCAGGTGTTTCTCAACCTGATCAACAACGCCCTGGATGCCATGGACAGGACCGGCGGCACGCTGGAGATCAGCGCCAAACATGAACAGGGTCAGATCGCCATCGAAGTGAAAGACAATGGCCCCGGCATTCCCCGGGCCAACCTGGCGCGCATTTTCGACCCGTTCTTTACCACCAAACCCGTGGGCAGCGGCACCGGTTTGGGGCTGTCCATCTGCTACGGGATCATCCACAAGATGGGCGGAGACATCAGCGTGAAAAGCACCGTGGATGTGGGCACCACCTTCGAGATCCGCATACCGGTGAAAAGCGACGACACGGTCGACGACGACACGGTATCGTCATCCGATACCTGCAATTAGGCATACGAACGAAGAAAGGAGATATACCCATGGCAATTGCATCCATCATGCTTGTGGACGATGAAATCCCTTTCGTGGAGGCGATGACCAAGCGCCTGACGCGACGGGAGTTGGAAGTGGAAAGCGCCTTCAGCGGTGAGGAGGCCCTTAAAAAACTGACTGCCGGCAGTAAGACGGAAGTGGTGATTCTGGACGTGAAGATGCCGGGCATGGACGGCATCGAAACCCTCAAGGCCATTAAAAGCAAGGTGCCGCTGGTGGAAGTGATCATGCTCACCGGTCATGCCACCGTGGAGTCGGCCATCGAGGGCATGCGCTTCGGCGCCTTCGACTACCTGATGAAACCTTGTGACATGGACCACCTGATCGACAAGGTATCGGCGGCTGCCGCCAGGAAACGAGAGCACGAGGAGAAGATCATCAATGCCCGCATCAAGGAAATCACATCCAGGAAGCCCTGAGAAAAAGGTGGACCGGGACCCGCCGTCCAGCCACGGTGAGCCGGGGATCCGGCTGTTGATGGTGGATGACGAAAAAGGCTTCGTCCAGGTGCTTGCCAAGCGGCTGGCCAAACGGGACATCCACACCACCCAGGCCTTTTCGGGCACCGAAGGGATCCAGATGCTCAGGCGGTCCGATTTCGATGTGGCCGTGCTGGACCTCAAGCTCGAGGATATGGACGGCATCGAGATACTGAAAGTTTTTAAAAAAATGGATCCGGACATGCCGGTGATCATGCTGACCGGGCACGGATCGGAAAAAGCGTCCATCGAAGGCATGCGCCACGGTGCCTTCGACTATCTGACCAAACCACACGATCTGGCCGAACTGGTGGAAAAGATCCACGAGGCGGTCCGCTCCAGAAAGAAAACGGATGACACAGATGAAACTGCTTCTTGTTGACGACGAAACGGATTTCCTCAACACCCTGCTCAAACGCATGCAGCGCCGCAATGTGGACGTGCAGGGCGTCGGCAGCGGTGAATCGGCCCTCGAGTGGCTCAATACGCATGAAACGGATGTGGTCATCCTGGATGTGCGCATGCCCGGCATGGACGGTATCGAAACGCTCTGCGAGATCAAAAAACAGTTTCCATTGACGGAAGTGATCATGCTCACCGGCCACGCCAGCATGGAAGTGGCCATCGAAGGCATGGAAAAGGGCGCCTTCGACTACCTGATGAAACCCATGGACATGGATGAGTTGCTCTACAAGGCCGAGGACGCATTCAAGAAGAAAAAGATCCATGAAGGCAAAATCCGGCAAATGGCCGATCAACTCAGATGATACCGGCAGACCGAAACGATGTGCAGGCTACACTTACAACGCCTAATAACGATCAACCTATTAACTGGAAAGCGGGGGAGGATATGAACTTCTTCAAACAGTGGGGCAGGTTTATGATGCATGGGGCCAAGGCCCACGCGCAATGGGAAATCCAGATGTCCGCCAACATCCTTGGCAGCCGGAAACGGGTGGCGGTGCTCCTGATGCTGCTGGTGCCGATCATCCTGGGGGGCATTGTGTTCGCGGATCAGATGGGGGGCGCCATCCCTGACATCCTGGGCGGCAAGAAAGCCTACAGCCCGGCCTTTTATTCCACCGGGATCTTTATCGTCTCCATCCTCATCGGTCTGGGTGCGGGTTTGATCACCGGCTGTATCGGTGCCGGCGGCGGTTTCATCATCGCCCCCGCCCTGATGAGCGCAGGCATCAAGGGCATCCTGGCCGTCGGGACCGACCTGTTTCACATTTTCGCCAAGGCCATCATGGGCAGCATCATCCACCGCAAGCTGGGCAACGTGTCCGTCCCGCTGGCCGTGGTCTTTCTCATCGGCGCAATCATCGGCGCCACCGCCGGCGGCATCCTCAACCGGGTGCTCTACGAACTCAACCCGGTGCTTTCGGACACCTTCATCACCACCATCTACGCCCTCATGCTCGGTTTTCTGGGTTTTTACGCCATGTACGACTTTCTCAAGGCCAGAAAATCCGGCGACGCCGGCGATGCTCACGGGGGCGGCCATGGCGGCAAGGCGGAAGGCGCGGAACTGGGCGGACTGCCCAGAAAACTCCAGTCGATCAACATCCCGCCCATGGTCAAGTTCGACTTCGACTTCACCCCCGGCGGCCGGAGCATCTCCTGGGTGTTTCTGGTTCTCTCCGGCGCCCTGGTCGGCCTGGCGGCCGGCATCATGGGCGTGGGCGGCGGGTTTCTCACCTTCCCCATCTTCGTCTATATGCTCGGCGTCTCCTCCATGACCACGGTGGGCACCGACATCTTCCAGATCGTCTTCACCGCCGGCTACGCCTCCATCAGCCAGTACGCCGTCTACGGGTTTATCTTCTACACCCTGGCCATGGGCATGCTGCTGGGATCGCTGATCGGCATCCAGATCGGTGCCATGGTCACCAAGGTGGTCCCCGGCATCACCATCCGCGGCTTCTACGCCATGGCGGTCCTGGCCGGGTTCGTCAACCGGTTCTTCGCCCTGCCCGCCAAACTGGGGGAAATGGGTGTGATCGACATCTCCAAAGGCACGGGCGCCACCCTGGATACCATCGGCATCTGGGCCTTCTTCATCGTCATCGGCGGCTTCGGCGTCTGGGTCATCGGCACATTCTTTAAAAACATCGCACAGCTCAAAGGAGAAGGAGAACACGCATGATTGCCAACAAACCCAAATTCATGACCGGCCTGACCTTGATGGTCCTGTTCACCGCCGTCTTCATCGCCATCTTCATGCCGCTTTTCGGTGGGAAAAACGGTCTGGAGTACCTGGACAACCTCTATAACTCCATCTCCAAGGGATCGGCTTACTATATCGATTCCGCACGAAGCGAGGTCCAGACCCTTCAGACACCGGAACTGACCCTGACCCTGACCATGAAGAGCGAAGTGCAGGCCCAGCAGACCGTTCCGATTTTTATGAAAACCGGGGCGCAGGTGGGCCAGAACGGCGCCCAGCTGACCGTAACGGGAAATATGATCGAGATCCTCAACCACTGCCTGGACGACGCCCAGCACATGTACGACAACGACGGCGACACCGTAGCCGCCAAATACGGGTACGACGGGAAGATGGCGCTCTACAACTGGTGGAGCGCCCTCAAGGCCATGGATTTCGACCTGAAAAAGCAGAAGAAATTCAATGCGGCCAGGATCACCGAACTGGTCAACAAGAAAGCGGTTGAGACCGCCTACAATTATTATGGCATCGAGGGCCAGAAGATCACCGATCGAATTGGCATCGTCATCTTCTCGCTGATCTTTTACGTCGTCTATACCCTGTGGTATGGTTTCGGTATCATGTACCTGTTCGAAGGCTGGGGCTTGCGTCTGGAGCATTGATGGCCGGTCGCGAGTTCGATTGACACCACCCCTCACCCAGTTCTCTGCCCGACGGAAAAAAGGGACAGGGTGAGGGGTTTTTTAGCATTTTCTGAACTTTTAAAAACGACAGTGTTACTCAGCATGGGCCGACTGCAACGACTATTCAACTGGTTCAAATCAGACGGGGCGCCGATTGACGAAGCAGATGCCCGGGCGCTCCGCCTTGAATTTCAATCGCGCTACCACCAGTTCAAGCTGTTGCTCAACGCCAACAACCAGGCCCTGGAAATCATGACCGAGCTGGAAAAAGCCTTGGCCGGCAACGCTCCCTTCGGCATGAAATTCATCCGGTCGCGGGTCATGGGGGCCTACACCCGGGTCTATCAGATCGTCAAGCACCTTCAGGCCCTGGCCCCCGGCAAATACAAGGCCCTGTCGGACCGCCTGGAAACGATCCGGTTGTCTCTCGAATCGATGCTTGTCCGGCACCGGCCGGCCGAATCCCCGGCCCCGCTGGTTCTCCCCTTCTCCGTCCTGGACAAAAGTGTTGCCGACCAGGCGGGCATGAAAATGGCCAGCATCGGGGAAATCGCCAACCGGCTGCACCTCACGGTACCGGACGGTTTTGTGGTCACCGCCCGGGCCTTCCGCCTCTTCCTGGAACACAACGATCTGAAAACCGAGATCCAGCGACGCATCCAGAGTGCCGAAGAAGAAGGGTACCATCAGCTTTACACCACCAGTGCGGACATCCGCCGGCTGATCCAGGAAGCCCCCCTGCCCCCGGAACTGGAGGCCGCCATCCTGGAGGCGTACCGGGAACTGGCCGCCCGCCGGAACCGTGAGCCCAACATGGCCGTTCGCTCGAGCGCCCTGAACGAGGACCGGGAGGGAACCTCCTTTGCCGGCCTCTATCACAGTGCACTCAACGTTTCCCGCGACCATCTGACGGAGGTCTACAAGCAGATCGTGGCAGCGGCCTACTCCCCGGCGGTAATGGCCTATCGTTTCAGCCGCGGCCTTGCCGACGAGGATACGGAAATGTGTGTGGGGATCATGGAGATGGTGGATGCCGTCAGCGGCGGGGTGCTCTATTCGGCCAACCCGATGAACATCCGCGACCCGTCGGTGATCATCAATTCGGCCTGGGGGCTGCCCAAGGCGGTGGTCGACGGCACCACGGCCACGGACCTGTTCCAAGTGGCCAAGTCCCCTGCGCTTTCGATCACCCGGCGGAACATCGCCGCCAAGGAAAAAAAATACGTCTGCTACCCGGCGGAAGGGGTTTGCCGCCTGGACGACACCGGGCCGGAGATGATGCAGGCCTCGCTCACGGACCGGCAGGCAATTGCCCTGGCCGAACTGGCCGTCAGGATCGAATCCTACTACGGCTGCCCGCAGGACATCGAATGGGCTATCGATGGCGCCGGCGAGATCATCCTGCTGCAATGCCGCCCCCTGCAGGTCCTGACCGGCAGCCCTTCCCCCCCGACCGCTCGGAACGACCAGGCGGACCTGCCGCCGGCGCTTTTCCAGGGCGGCATCACCGCCTCTCCCGGCGTGGCATCGGGGACGGTCCATCGGGTATTGAAAGATGTCGATGCCCTCCAGTTTCCCAACGGTGCGGTGCTGGTCACCGACCGGGCCCTGGCGCGCTGGGCCGCGCTGTTGCCGCGCGCTGCGGCAGTGGTCAGTGAAAAGGGCGGTATGACCGGGCACCTGGCCAATGTGGCCAGAGAATTTGGCGTTCCCGCCCTGTTCGGCGCCGAAGGCGCCATCGATCGCCTGGAAGGCCGGGAACAGATAACGGTGGACGCAGACGCCGGGTGCATCTACCCTGGCCGGGTGCAGTCGCTGCTGACCCTCTCCGAGCGGCCGCCATCGAACCTGATGGCAGGCACGCCGGTTTTCGAACTTCTCGAAGAAGCCTGCCAACTGATCGTCCCGCTGACCCTGCTGGACCCGGACAGCCCGGCCTTCAAGGCGGCCAATTGCCAGACGCTTCACGACATCACCCGGTTCTGCCACGAAAAAAGCGTCCATGAAATGTTCCGTTTCGGCAAGGCCCACCGGTTTCCCGAGCGCTCCTCCAAGCAGCTGCGGGCCCGGATCCCCATGCAGTGGTGGGTGCTCAACCTGGACGACGGATTCAAGACGGATGTGGCCGGTGAACGCTACGTGGACATCGACAACATCACCTCGATTCCCATGCTGGCCCTGTGGTCCGGCATCACGGCCTTTGCCTGGGAGGGACCGCCGCCGGTCGACGGCAAGGGATTCGTGTCGGTCATGTTTCAGGCCACCCAGAACCAGGCCCTTCTGCCCACGGTCCGAACGACCATGGCCAACCGCAACT
Source organism: Desulfosarcina sp. (assembly GCF_055467485.1). NCBI lineage: Bacteria > Pseudomonadati > Thermodesulfobacteriota > Desulfobacteria > Desulfobacterales > Desulfosarcinaceae > Desulfosarcina > Desulfosarcina sp. Next base: position 9,030 of record NZ_JBUOIV010000091.1, read on the forward strand.
ATTTTATGATATCGAAGAACTACTGCAGCCTCCAGTCCCGGCTCGGATTTCATTTCTGCATCACCGAAGCCCTGGTGGGCGACCGGACCGCTGAAAACTACGTCAGTTTTCAGTTCAAGGGCGGGGCAGCCGATTTCAACAGGCGCTTGAAGCGGGTGCGTTTCGTGGAAGAGATCCTGGACGGCCACGGTTTCCGTACCGCCGTGACCAAGGACGCCCTGCGGGCGCGCATCGAGCAGTACGATGCCGAAACGATGATTGAAAAGCTCAAAGTGCTGGGGTACCTGTCCATCCACACGCGCCAGCTGGACATGATCATGGCCAACCCGGCGATGGTGGAACGCTATCGGGTACAGATTCGCAAGCAGATCGACACCCTTCTATCCGCATCCCCGGCGCAGGCCGGGTGAAAGGGACGCTCATGTGGTCACGCATCAGCCTGAAAAACCGGATTTACCTTCACCTGATCGCCATCTTCCTGGTCACCCTGTCCGGCGCGGCGATCATGGTATGGTATTCCTACAGCATCGAGGGCGTGCTGACCGCCATCACCGATGAGAACCTGGTCGCCTTTCAAAGTGCCGAATCACTGGAAATCGCCTTGGTCAACCAGAAAGGGTTCGTCTCCTATTTTTTCCTTGACGGTGATCCCAACTGGCTGGTCCAGTTGGAAAAGTATCGCCATGTATTCAGTGAGCAACTGGAACAGGCGCGGGCACTGGCCCAGTCTCCTGCTCAGAAAAGGACCATTGAGCGCATCGCCGACGAATATGCGCACTACATCCAGGAAAAGGATCAGGTGATCGGGTTTTATAAGTCCGGCGACTTCAAGTCCGGTTCGAAGATGCACCAAGCGGTCCGCGACCGCTTTTTTGCCATCCTTACGATATGTGACGAGTACAAGCGCGAGCACACGCAGTCCATCATGGCCGCCAAGCAGGAAGCCCTGAACGAGGCGGCCCGGCTGCGTGACACGGCCATGGCGGTCATCGTCACCCAGGTCCTGCTGGTGGTGCTGTTGGCCTACCTGCTGGTCTACCAGATCCTCAATCCGCTGCGCGCCCTGATCCGGGAAACCAGCCGCAGCGAGACCATCGAAAAATCGGGCAATGACGTCAAAACTCTGAGCCAGAGTGTGCGCGGGCTCATCGAGGACGCCGGGCAGACCCAGGCCGAGCTGGAGAGGAGCCGCGAAACCCTGCTGCAGGCGGATAAGATGGCCATGGTGGGCAAACTGGCGGCAGGCATGGCCCACAGCGTGCGCAACCCGTTCACCTCGGTCAAGATGCGGCTGTTCTCGTTGAACCGCTCCCTGAAGCTGTCCGGCACCCAGAAGGAGGACTTCGACGTGATCTCCGAGGAGATCGACCACATCGACACCATCGTCCAGAATTTTCTGGAATTCTCCCGGCCGCCCAAGCTGAAGATGCAGCCGGTGAGCCCGTCGACGGTGGTGGACACCGCCATCCAACTGCTGCGCTACCGCCTGGAATCCTACAACGTCAAGGCCACCGTCCATCGCGACAAGATCCTGCCGGCCGTCGATGCGGATCCGGATCAACTCAAGGAGGTGCTGGTCAACCTGATCGTCAACGCCTGTGAAGCCATGACCGGCGGCGGGACGATCGATATCCATGAGCGCGTAACCGGCACGCCGCCGGACCGGCAACAGGTCGAGATCCGGGTTACCGACAACGGAGCGGGCATGTCGACAGCCGCCGTCAAAAAAGTATTCGATCCATTCTATACCACCAAGGAAGACGGCACGGGGTTGGGTCTGAGCATTGTCTCCCGGATCATCCGCGAACATGGCGGGCGTGTCGATCTGACCTCGGAGGAAGACCGCGGAACGACCGTTCGCATCGTTCTTCCCACGATAGGAGGATATCTGTGAGCACCATACTGATCATCGATGACGACGACCAGCTGCGCATCAGTTTCGAGCGCCTGCTGAAGGAGGAAGGCTATACGGTCCGCACCGCCGCATCGGGCGAGGCGGGATTGCGCATGGCCGCCGAGGCGGTTCCCGACCTGGTGCTGCTGGACGTTCGCCTGCCGGGGATGAATGGCCTGGAGACATTCAGGCAGATCCACCAGCTGGAGCAGAAGCTGCCGGTGATCATCATGACCGCCTTCGGCACCACGGAGACGGCCATCGAAGCCACCAAGATGGGCGCCTTCGATTATGTCGTCAAACCCTTTGACATCCTCCAGATGCTTTCCACCATCCGTCAGGCCCTGGAGGCGGGCCGCTTCATGCGCTCCCGGGTGGAGGTGGACGTGGTCCCCGCCGCGGCCTTGGGTGAGGCCCTGATCGGCAAGAGCCGCCCCATGCAGGAAGTCTATAAAGCCATCGGCCGGGTGGCCCCCACCGAAGCCACGGTGCTCATCCGGGGAGAATCCGGCACCGGCAAGGAACTGGTGGCCCGGGCCATTTACCAGCACAGTCTGAGATCCGCTAAGTCCTTTCTGGTGATCAACTGCGTGGCCATCCCCGAGACCTTGTTGGAAAGCGAATTGTTTGGCTATGAAAAGGGAGCCTTCACCGGCGCCATTAACCGTCGGGTGGGGAAATTCGAGCAGGCCCACGGCGGTACCGTGTTTTTGGATGAAATCGGCGACATGC
>NZ_JBUOIV010000092.1:0-11576 GCF_055467485.1 Desulfosarcina sp.
TTGATGGGGAATCAGGTCCACCCGGCCGCCCACGAAGCCTGACGCCGGAGACCGGGCCATGCGGTGCCGGTAGCGAAGGACGCGGCACCTCAGGTCAAAAAGGGTGGATGGGTCGCGCTGCCCGGCCGTGAGTCGCTCACTTGGCGTGTCAAGCACCAGCCGGTCGGCCAGCCGGTCTTCACGCAGGCGCATGCCCTGGCCACAGTATACCCGCAGCCCCGCATCCGATTCGATGGAAGCGACGGTCATGGTTTCACCCTGATCGCTTTCGATACGATCGCCGGGATTAAAGACGATTCGCCGGATGGGAGCGCTCTCGATTGCATAGATCCGGGTGATGCCGCCCTTGGGAAAACGCAGGTGAATCCGCCGGCCCGAAACGGCGTCGACAATACCCGCGCCCAGTTCGGGTTCCATTTCACTGGCCCAGCGTTGCCCCACAACGATGTCGGTCATCGATGCCACGGCTGCTCCTTCCCAAAAAAACATCGGCGCCGGCAGTACGCCGGAACCGATGGTGTGGTGGTGCGCAGACAGTCCGAAGCCCAACACCCCGGAACTGCCGATTATCCCCTCAATCCAACCCCTGTTTTTGCGACCAGTCTTAGAATTGCAGGGAATAATCGCGGTGGATCGACATGCAACTGGCAACCGCTTTGACCTGATCATCCGCCAATCGTCGCTGCAATCGAAGGCCGATGGAATCCCTGATGGCCTTGTCATAGACGGCAAGCGCAGGGGCAATCTGAGCTGCCGCGAGACGGCGCCAATCAATTTCAGCGGCATACACCGCCAAACCTTCGTTCAGAAGCGCAATTGCCTTTTCCGGCTCTGGGTTATTTCCTTTGAGAGCCCTTCTCGCTTTGGAAAGCGTGGACTTGATGGCGCTGGTGCCGGCAACCTTGTATAGTGCCTTCTCTGTTTGTTCGATCCGATCCATGGCCGCTTCGGCCGGCTCATCGGCAACGGCTGCTTCGAGAGCTGACATTTGTTGTTCAAGGCCGGCCAGGTCATCCGCACCGCCGATGACCTCTCGTAATTCCACAATCGTTTTATAGGCCTGGTCGACGTTGTTGCGGTAATCACGGCGGGCTTGATCTTCGGCCTTTTCCAATTCCGCATAACGTTTGTTGACACCCGCCCAGCTCTCGGGAATCTGGTTTTGAAGGTTGGTTATCTTCGCTTCGGCCTTCTCGATCGCTGCTTCGATTCGGGTGATTTCATCCCTGTCGGGAGATTCAGTCCGTGACGTTCTCGTCAAATCCTGCTTCAATTTAACGACTCTTGAACGGATGACAAGCATTTCTGACTGCAACTTGCGAACATGCTTATGCTGCGGGCGGTATTCAGATGAATAGGCGATACGATTTTCTTCAGCCGTGCGAACCGTGGCGACCAAATCAAACGTATTCAAGGTCCGATCCAGGCTTTCGTTCAACGCTTTCTGTCGGTTTTCCGGCAGAACACCGAGATTTAACGCCCGTAACGTGTTGGCATGGGCGCGCAGTTGCTCAGCGTGATTATCATAGTAATCGAAGAGATATTCTTCAATGCAGTACTGCATCCGCGGATTGATCGGCGGTGGCGCTGTTTCGGAAGACAGGGAAATCCGCGTGGGCAGGTAGTTCACGATAGCGGGCGAAACCGCAACGATCACCAAGGCAACCACCTGCAACCCGATGAAGGGGATAGACCCACGATAAATATGCAGTGTTTTTACGATGGGGGGGGCGACGCCACGCAGGTAAAACAGGGAAAAACCAAAGGGCGGCGTCAGAAATGAGGTCTGAAGATTAAGACCGACCATCACACCAAACCACACGGCGGTCACATTGGCGCCGGGGTCGGCAAGCAGAATGGGGGCCACAATGGGGACGACGACGACGGCTATTTCGAGAAAATCGATAAAAAAACCGAGAACGAACATCACCGCCATGACGACGATGAATTGAACCCAGAAGCCGCCTTCCAGATTGGTTAGAAAATGCTTGACCAGCTCTTCCCCGCCGAAACCGCGGAAGGCAGAGGTCAACATGGCGGCGCCGATCAGAATGATAAAAACCATGGATGTCGTTTTGGCCGTCTCAACCATGACCGAGTTGAGGGTATCGTCAATCTTATATATCCGCCAGGTACTCCAGGCCACGGCAATCAACAGCCCGCTGACGGCAACCGCAGCCAGGAAGATGCCGATGGCATCCCCCTCCTTGATGCTTTTGACGTTGAGGTCATAAAAGGCGAGTACAATCGCAATGACAACGGCCGAGACGACGGCCAGAATCGCCGGGTAATAGGAGTTGCGCTGACCTTCGGTAAGGCGATAGCCCCCCATGATCATGGCGCCGACGGCGCCGACCGCACCGGCTTGGTTGACCGTGGCCACGCCCAGTATGATTGAGCCGAGCACCAGAAGAATGAGCGTCAACGGTGGTGTCAACGCCAAAGCGACACGTTTGAGGAATTCTCGATCGTACTTGCCTTCATAAGGTACCGGCGGGGCGGATCCTTTCTTTAAGAGGGCCACCACCATGATATAAATGATATACAACCCGACGAGCACCAAACCCGGCACCAGGGCCCCCATGAACATTTCACCGGCGCTGGTCGAGGTGACATCCAGTACCGACGGCATGCTGAATTCGCCGGTTGCAGCCTTATACGCGGCTTTGCGGATCGTACTGGCCTGATCGGAAGCACCGCCCAACTGGTCGGCAAGGATGATCAGAACGATCGAGGGGGGGATGATCTGGCCCAAGGTGCCCGAAGCGCAGATGGTGCCCGTTGCCAATGGTTTGGAATAGTTGTTGCTCAACATGGCCGGAAGTGAAATCAATCCCATGGCAATGACCGTCGCCCCAACGATACCGGTCGTCGCCGCCAGCAGTGCGCCGACCAGGACAACGGAGATTCCCAGCCCTCCGGGTACCGGCCCAAACAACTGGGCCATCGAAACCAGAAGATCTTCTGCGATCTTGGAACGCTGGAGCATAATGCCCATAAAGATAAACAAGGGAACCGCGATCAGGGTATCCCGTTCGACATCCCAATAGAGACTTCGAAAATTGGTCACGCCGGCGCTGAGCCACTGCAAGGGGCCGCCTTCCACGAAGTAGGCGCTGGGGTCTCCGGCGAACAGATACCCACACAGCGCTGCCAGACCAATGGATATGATGGCGGCTCCCGGCAATGAGAAGGCCACCGGGTAGCCCGACGAAAGCGCAACCATCATCATCAAAAGGAGGATAGCGATAAAGACTACATCCATGTAGTGATCCTTATTCTTTTGTATCGTTTTAGGACTTACCGGCTAACTGATCACCACCTGGTTCCTGACGGAGGTCAGCGTGTTGTCGAGCAGGTAACTGGCAAACTGTATGATCATGGACACCGCGTAGACGGCTAAAAAACCAACCATCAGGTACTTCACGTACAATCCGTAACCGGATTGCGAAACTTCGAAACTGTGCAGCGGGCTGTTGATGCTGCTGGTTTTATCCCACATGCCGGTCACCAGGATAATCCACCCCAGCGGCAAGCCCAGCAGCAATGTGCCGACCGTATTGGTCCATGCCTTGCTGCGTTTGCCGAAACGCGAATAAAGCACATCCACACGGACATGCCCGTCGTGAACCAAGGTATAGGCACTGGCAAAAAGGAACAATGCCGCATACCAGAAACGGACGAGATCCCCCATGAAAGGCTGCTCGTAGGAAAAAACGAATCGGGAAATAACGATCTGAAATTCTGCCAATACCACCAGAAAGGCCAGCCAGGTAAATCCCAGGGATCGATTGAAAACAGCGACGACAAACGATAGCAGGATCAATGGACAATGCACGTAAAGGCCGCGAAACTGGGGGCGACCAAGGGCTTGGGTTAAATCATCACCAATTAGTGATGGCAGGAGTTCCTCCACCCTGAGAAAGGAGATGAGGATGTCGGCAAAGCCTACGATCAATACGACCCAGAAGGAGGCACGAATAATGTAGGCGGCAAAGCCGGACAGCAAGGCAGCATCCGCGCGCAGGGGCCGTTTGCGCGTCGACAGGACATAAAGGATGGCCAGTGCAACGGCTCCCAGGTAACTCAGGAGCTGAAGCCACCCTTTTACAATCTGGTCGCCCTCGAGAGGGGTGCGCAAGGTTTCCAGGCCGAACCAGCCATGGTGCGAAAAAAAAGACGGCAGCCCGGGCCATTGCAGCCAGAAATTCAGGTAGTTGTTGATAAGAAAAAGCAGCAGGAGCGCGACAATCGACACTGCAAATGCGCGTATCACCAAAATGATGGCATTAGGGTCTGAAGCATCGCTTTCGACAATTGGGCTTGATAATTCTTTTGTATCGATGGTGTCTGATGAGTTCATAAGCGGTGGACTGTATAAAAAAGAGGGATTAGATGCAATGTAATTGTGCGGCAGCACTGAGCCGGACAGCCGACGTGGTTAGTTGAAACGTCCCCTATAGACCAAAAATATGGTACCCCGGAGGGTACCATATTTTGATGAAAGGCGTTTGCGTATCGATTACAGGCCCAGAACACGGTTACGCTTGTTGAGGTAGGCCTGATCGGAGATTTTCATCCAGCTTCCAACCTCTTTGCGTGCCTTGGCAAAGCTGTCATGGATTTTGGCGGCCAATGCACTGTGTTTTCTTGTCTCTTCAAATACTTCCTGGGATGCCTCACCAAAAGCATCGTAGATGTCATCGTTGAATTCACGCAGTTGTACGCCTTGCTCCTTGACCAGTTTGGCAAGGGATTCTCCATTCTTTGCATTGAATTCAGACATCATGACATCGTTTTCCATGGATGAGGCCGCTTCAATGATCAATTGGTCGGATTTGGAAAGGCCGTCCCACCACTTTTTGTTCATGCCGATACTCAGCATCGACCCCGGTTCATGCATGCCCGGGAAGTAGTAATACTTGGCGGCTTCGTAGAACTTCATGAATCCATCGTTCCAGGGGCCGACCCACTCCGTCGCATCGATCGATCCGGAAATCAGGTTTTCATAAATCTGCCCGCCGGGAAGGGAAACCGGGGAGGCGCCCAGCTTGGCCATGACATCGCCGCCAAGGCCGGGAATGCGCATTTTGAGACCTTTCAGGTCATCGACGGAGTTGATTTCCTTGCGAAACCATCCGCCCATCTGCGAGCCGGTATTGCCGCACATCAATCCTTTGATGCCAAATCCGGCAGCCAGTTCATCCCATAATTCCTGACCGCCGCCGAAGCGAATCCAGGCGTTGAATTCGTTGTAGGTCAGTCCAAAAGGAACCGAACAGAAATAAGGAAAACCAGGGTGCTTGCCTTTCCAATAGTATTCGGCGGCATGATAGATCTGCGCATTGCCCGAAGCGACCTCATCAAAGGAATCAAATGCCTTGACCCGTTCACCAGCGGCAAAATAGTTCACCTTCATGCGGCCATCGGTCATATCGGAGACTCGCTTGGCAAAACGCTGCGCGCCGGTACCCAGGCCGGGGAAATCACGCGGCCACGTGGTAACCATGGTAATTTCTATCGTCTTTTGTGCATGTACGGCAGGAGCGCCTGCAATCACGGCTCCGGCAGCAATGGCCCCAGCACCCGCTTTTTTAATAAACTCTCTTCTTTTCACTGTATTCCTCCTTGATGGGTGGTTAATAAGTCATCAGACTTCCGGCAACATTTCAATTTACCAGGAGAATTTTTACGCTACGGTCTTGACAGCGACTCAAATCACGCATGTTCTCTTGCTGTTCGCCGATTGTAGCGGCGATGCAAACAAATAGCTAAAAGCTTCAGTTCGTTACAATATATGCGTCATAATGTCAACATGAAGAAAAAATGAACCCGATTCAGTCCCCGTCCACAACAGCCTGAAGACGGTTGCCGCATCAGGCTCCCCGAAGGACTTTTCCTTGATAAAGGCTCGGCGAACCGTTATGAAGATACGCTCAATCCGCGTATCCGGTGACGGCATGCATCAAACAGGCGATTGACGGGCAAAGAGGGGCCGATGGCAGGACATTCATACTGGGCGGACAGCTATGTGCAGAAACGCTGCACGGCCGAAGACGCCATCGGGCACATCCGGCCCGGGCAGCGGGTGTTTATCGGCTCATCCTGCGGGGAACCCCAGCACCTGGTAAAAACCCTGGCCGAGGCGACCACCTGGTTCACCGATCTGGAGATTGTGCGGCTCATGTCCCTGGAAACCGCCCCGCTTTCGATGATCGCCAATCGCTCCCGAGGCCAGCGCCTGAACATCCGCTCCTTTTACACGGGCTCGGCCAAATCCAGTCACCTGGCCGAAAACGCCCGCTATCTTACCCCGTTGAACCTGTCGGCCGTTCCCCGGCTGTTCAAAAGCCGGCGTCTGCCGGTCCACGTGGCCCTGATCCAGGCAACGCCACCCGACGATTTCGGCTGGATGAGCCTGGGGGTTTCCGTGGACATCACCCTGGCGGCGGCCACCTCCGCGGATCTGACCATCGTCCAGGTGAATCCGGAAATGCCCCGGGTGCTGGGCCGCAGCTTCATCCACGTCAACGATGTCCACCTGGTCGTTGAACGGCAAGAGCCCATCCTGACGCTGCCGACCGTCCCCGAATCCGAGGCTGCCAATACGATAGCCCGGCTGATCGCCAGGCTCATCGAGGATGGCTCGACACTCCAGATCAGCCCGGGTACGGCACCCCAGGCCACCTTGATGACCCTGTCGGACAAAAACGACCTGGGCGTTCACACCCAGTTCATGACCAACGAAATCATGCACCTGTTTGCCCGCGGGGTGATCACCAACCGGCGCAAAGGATTGAACAACGGGAAGATGGTTGCCAGCAGCGCCATCGGATCGCCCAGCCTTTATGAATTTATCAACGACAACCCGGCCATTGAATTTCACCCGTCGAATGTGGTCAACGCACCGGCTGTCATCGCCGCCCACAACAAGATGGTCTCACTGTCCGTCGCCATGGCCATGGACCTGACCGGCCAGGTTGCCGCCGATGCCCTGGAGTTCAACAACTTTTCGGGTGTCACCGGCATGCTGGACTTCATCCGGGGGGCTTTTCAGTCCGACGGGGGACGCAGCATCATTATGCTTCCGGCCACCGCCGCAAGCGGCGAAAAAAGCCGCATCGTCCCCATGCTGGGAGACACCGCCGTGGTGGTTCCCCGCGCCGATGTCCATTACGTGGCCACCGAATTCGGCGTCGTGAACCTGTTCGGCAAAAGCCTACAGGAGCGAGCCCTGGCCATGGTCAGCATCGCCCATCCGGATTTTCGTGACGAACTGCTGCACCACGCCAAGCAGATGAACCTGATCGGCGCCGAACGCTCGTTGAAAGGCTCCCTGCACGGCGTTTATCCCCTCCGCCTGGAGGAAACGCTTGAAATGGAGGGACAGACGATAACCATCCGCCCGGCCAAACCGGTCGACGAGCGGCGGATCCAGGAGCATTTCTACACCCTGGACAAAAACGATATCGTCTCGCGATTTTTTCACGAGAAGACCAGTTTCGTCACCGACGATGTGGGAGCGGTATCCCAGGTGGACTATATCAACAACCTCACCATTCTGGCGGTGATCGGCGAGTTCGGTTTCGGCAGGGTGGTAGGCATCGGCGAGTACCTGCTGGACCCGTCCCGCAACCTGGCCGAAGTGGCCTTCTCCGTCAGCGGCGACTGGCAGGGCAAGGGCCTCGGCAAACGGTTGATGAAAAAGCTCTTCGAAGGGGCCCGGGACAACGGCATCGCCGGCTTTTGCGCGTATACCGCACCTGACAATCAAGGCATGATCAGTCTGTTCAACAGCCTCCCGGTGCACGTATTCACCACCATGGAAGACGGCATGGCCGCTCTGAGTTGCCGGTTCGACGACTTAAAAACCAATTAGGGGATTGCGTATTGAGGAATTCAGGAATGGGAAGACGAAACCATCAAAAAGACAACATTCCGCCTATTCCCTAATCCTCCCATTCCAAAATTCCATAATCAAAGGATTCATCAATGACCACGCATACGATCAAATTCCTGCCCCATAACCGTGAAATCGAGGTCAACGACGGCGACAACCTGATCCGGGCGGCCATGGAGGCCGGTGTGCACATCAACGCCTCCTGCGGGGGCGAGGGCGTCTGCGGCAAATGCAGGGTCATCGTGGAAACCGGCCGGGTGGAGGGGGGACTCAGTGAACAATTGAGCCCGGCCGACCGGGAAAAAGGATTCCGCCTGGCCTGTCGCTCGACGATCACCGAAGATGTGGTCGTTCGCGTGCCGGTCGAGTCGTCCATCGACGCCAGCGTGCTGCGCCGGCGCACCGTCCCGCGTCGAACGGCCCGTATCCGGCAGATGGACCTCAACGACCTGAAGGAACAGGGGCTGTTTCTGCCGCCGGTGGAAAAAGTCTACATCGAGCTGCCCGAGCCCGACAACCAGGATCACCTGCCCGACGTCACCCGGCTGGTCAGCCACCTGAAGCTCCATCATGGCGAACACCGCCTGACAGTGAGCCTGCCGGTGATCCGCAAGATTCCCGACGCGCTGCGAAGGGACGGGTTCAGGGTCACGGCCACCCTGGCCCGGCCGGTGATGGACAGCGGCAAGACCGAAATCATCAACGTCCAGTCCGGGGATACCACCGACCGCAACTATGCCATCGCCATGGACATCGGCACCACCACGATTTACGGCCAGCTCATCGACCTGAAAAGCGGGGCGGTGATGGCCGAACACGGTGATTTCAACGGCCAGATCAGCTATGGTGAGGATGTGATCAGCCGGATTGTCTTTGCCGAAAAAGAGGGCGGGTTGGAGCGCCTCCACCAGGTGGTCGTACAAACCATCAACAGCATCCTCGGCAAGATCGTGCGACGCGCCAAGGTGGATCCGGAGGATATCGCCGCCATCACCCTGGCCGGCAACACCACCATGACCCAGCTGCTGCTCAAGATCAATCCCCGCTACATCCGCCGCTCCCCCTACGTGCCGGCGTCCACACTTTACCCGCCCATCCGGGCGGTGGACATCGGCCTGGAGCTTCGCGATCACGTCACGGCCCTGGTCTATCCGGCCGTTTCCAGCTATGTGGGCGGAGACATCGTGGCAGGAGTCATGGGCTCGGGGATGTATCTGGACGACCGGCTGACCCTGTTCATGGACATCGGCACCAATGCGGAAATCGTCATCGGCAACCGGGACTGGCTGGCCTGCGCCGCCTGCAGCGCCGGACCGGCTTTAGAAGGCGGCGGTATCAAATTCGGCATGCGGGCGGCCAAGGGCGCCATCGAAGACTTCTCCCTGAACCCGGCCACCTGGGAGCCGATGCTCATGACCATCGGCAACCAGCGTCCCAAGGGTATCTGCGGATCCGGGGTGATCATCATGACCGCCGTCATGTTTGAGCTGGGCCTGATCAACAACCTGGGCAAGTTCAACAGGGAACTGTCCACGAACCGCATCCGGGAAGACAACGGGGTGTGGGAATATGTGCTGGCCTGGGCCGGCGAGACCCAGATCGGCCGGGACATCGCGCTTACCGAAATCGACATCGAAAACCTGATCCGGGCCAAGGGGGCCATCTTCAGCGGCTGCATGACCCTGCTAAGCGAGGTGGGCATGGGCATGCAGGACATCGATCGCATCATCCTGGCCGGCGGTTTCGGCAGTTACGTGGACCTGGAGAAGGCCATGACCATCGGGCTGCTGCCGGAGATCGATGCGGACAAGGTCACGTTTATCGGCAACAGTTCCCTCCTGGGGGCCAAGATGAGCAGCCTGACCAACCGGATCCGCAAGGATGTGGTGGAGGCGACCCGCAGCATGACCAATTTCGAGCTGTCGGAAACCCCATCTTACATGGATAATTATGTGGCGGCCCTGTTTCTGCCTCACACGGACATGAACCAGTTTCCCCGGCTCAAGGAACGTCTGGCCCGGCGGCGGTCGAATTCCTGACGTGGCGGCATGGTAAGATGCACCTGGATGGAAAAGGAAATTTATATATGACGCTAAAGGGATCAGTCGTTTGGTCGGCCTTCAGCCGCCCCTGGCCTGCTGAAGCGAATCTAGTAGGAAATTGGGATTCAACCCCACTCCTCTATTGACAAATAAACCATTCAACCTATAAGAATAATCCTTGGTTTTCCGCCTTTGGGAAGCGGGAGGCCATCTCGGCCCCAGTGGCCCTTTCGCAACAATTCACAATCTGTTTTTTCCGACACACAAATGAGTCATCATTGGCGTACCAGAGGGCTGTTTTGACGATGCTGTGCTGCATGAAAAAGAAAACGATCCATCACACTGACCTCAACCCTATCCTATACCCGCCTATCATCCCCCACGGATTTTTATCTACCGCTGTAGAAACTATATATAGAAAATACTTAAACGAAAGGGGGCCTAAGTTATTCATTTCGTGACAAGGGTTCTGCACCCTGCCACATGAACGAGAACCACCGCATGGCTGTAGTACACCTCAATCATTAACCGGTAGCTGATAAGGAGGTAACTTTGAGTTTCGAATTCTACAAGGAATCCTATGCAGGTGCGATAAAGGCGATCTCCATCGGTAAAGGCGACAAAGCCATTACTGTCGGAGGTGAAACCTGCTATCCGCTCTATCAGTTTGAGGGGGAAATGCCCCACAAACCGAAAGTTGCCATGGAAATCTGGGACATGGCACCCGATGAGTGGCCGGCAGCGGCAATGGAACCCTTTAAGGACGTGGTCTCCGACCCGGCCGCATGGGCAAAAAAATGCGTTGAGGAATACGGCGCCGAGATTATTGTGCTTCAACTGAAAAGCATCGATCCCAACGGCACCGACGCCAGCCCGGCGGATGCTTCCGCCACCGTGAAAAAGGTGCTGGCCGCCATCGATGTCCCCCTGGTGGTCTGGGGCGTCGCCAACCACGAAAAGGACGAGGCGGTCTTCAAGAAAATCGCCGAAGACTGCCAGGATGTGCAGCTGACCTTGGGCCCTGTGGAAGACAAGAACCACAAGGGCATCGGCGCCGCCGCCATGGGCTATGGCCACGCCATCATCAGTTCGTCACCCATCGACGTCAACCTGGCCAAGCAGGTCAACATTCTGCTGGAAAACCTGGGCATGCCCATGGACCGGGTCATCATCGACCCCACCACCGGCGGTCTGGGATACGGCCTGGAGTACAGCTACTCGGTCATGGAACGCCTGAGAATGGCCGCCATGGCCCAGGGCGACGACAAGCTCCAGATGCCCATCATCAACAACCTGGCCAACGAAATCTGGAAGTGCAAGGAAGCCAAACAAGCGGTCCAGGTAGCCCCGTCCCTGGGCGATCCGGAACGCCGCGCGATATTGATGGAAGCCGTGGGTGCCGTGGCGTACCTGATGAGTGGGTCCAACATCCTCATCATGCGTCACCCGGAAGCGGTCCGGCTCGTAAAAAGCTACATCGACTTAATTAGCGCCGGAGGCGCGGCAACGGCGATCGCGCCGATATCCAAGAAGCTGCCCGCCGCCGAGATCGACCTGCTGAGCCTTTCCCCCGCACCCAACCTGACCATCCCCGAGGAAAAATAAAACAAACCGGCCGCAGCACCGCCGCCTCC
>NZ_JBUOIV010000093.1:0-11427 GCF_055467485.1 Desulfosarcina sp.
CAAACGCATCGAAAAGAAAAGAAAAGCGGAAGGTGCAGGTACGGTCATCCTGGCGGCTTCTGCCAGGATGCGCCGATTTTTGTATCCGGAGATGGAGGACCTGGCCCGGCAGGGATTCCGAATCCACAAACTGTCTAAAAATATGATAAAATTCTCCCCCCAAAAGATCCATGAATACCTGGCCGGGGAAGGCCTGATCCCCAGGCAGCAGAAACCCTTGCGCCGTATGAACAGCGCGGCAATTTTACGGAGGTCTGCCCCTCCTTGAAAATGCGCGGCCTCACCCGCTTCGCCTGGTGACGCGAAGCGAAAACCCCGCTTGCGGGGCGCTGGTGTGCGAAGGATCCCGGAAGACGCTATCTAACGCATCTGGGCTGCATTTCGATCCAAGAGGCGTTGGCCTCCCTTCTGTCCTCGCCGCTTCGACAGTAAGGATCGATTCGTCTCTCGACGCCGGTGTACATGGGCGGATCGATTCTGCGACGATCGACTCCGGAGCGCCTGGATGGGCTGCGTCGTTTGTCATGTTGCTGTTCCACCGCTGTGACCTCAAAACGAATATCATGGATAGCTGCGTTTATGCGTGACCGTATGTATCCTATAGTAAAATGATCCCGGCACCTGTCAAACAAAAACGGTTACTTCCATTCCACGTCCAGGTTCATGCGATTTTTTTAACCACGGAATACACGGAGGACACGGAAAAAGAGATTAAAAATATTTCAGTGTATTCTGTGTGTTCCGTGGTTTCCGATCTTTTAATTCAGATCCGTCCACTTTTCGATCGAGGCTGGCAAAGAGAGCACCTCGGTCGGCATCTTTTTTCTCCAGCAAGCGCTCTTTCTGTGAGTTCCGTGTGTTCCGTGGTTCCAAAAAAGAAATATCCCGGTATATAAAGTTGTCAAGTCTGCTTTTGACCTTTACGTACGCCATGATTGCGTCAAGAAGCCCAAACTTTTTAAATGGCTGTCGATCAAGCCTATGATTGATTTTTTTGAAACCTTACAACCTTCCCAATCCCTCCACCAACCGGTCCACATCCTCAACCGAATTGTAATGCACCAAACTGATCCGAATTATTCCGTCCGCCGCATCATGAATTCCCAGCGCCTCGAGGCAGCGCAGCGCGTAAAAATGCCCGTTGCGCACGGCGATATCCTTTTCCACCAGGCGTTTGACGACATCGCTGGAACGCATTCCCGCTATCGTAAAAGCGATGGTCGCAGCCCGCGAACTGATCCCGGCCTGCTTCTGCCCCATGATCCGGGCGCCGGGAATGGCACGGATCGCCGCTAATATCCGGTTGGCCTGGACGGTTTCGTGTTCGGCGAAAAGATCGAAGACGCGGGCGGACCGTGCGTGGAAATCGAGCCTGGCATCATCGAAATGGTGCGCGTAAAGCGCATCGATGTAGGCTTGGATGCCGGCCAGCGCTGCGATCTCGGCGTGCAGCGGCCCGGCCGGGTTGAGCCGGTAGTGCGGCAGATCGCGATTGAAATAGTGGCCTTGGGGTTCGAGCGTGTCGAGCACGGACGGCGCGCCCCACATGACCCCGATGTGGGTCCCGAAGGTTTTGTAGGTGGAGAACAGGTACAGATCCAGCCCGCTGGCGTTGATGTCCAGCACCCGGTGGGGCGCAAAGGAGACCCCGTCACCGATGGCCAGCGCCCCGACCGCGTGGGCCATATCGCAGACGGCCTTGTAGTCGTTCATCGTGCCCACGATGTTGGAGCAGAGGGTAAAGCAGACCAGCCGGGTCCGTTTGTTCACCAGGGATTTGAGATCCTCGATGGCCAGCTCGCCGGTCTGCGGATCGATCCGCCATTCCCTGACGACCGCGCCGAACTCCGCCAGCCGCTGCCAGCACCCGATATTGGCCTCGTGGTCCTGGTTGGTGACGATAATCTCGTCACCAGGTTTGAGCAGGGGCCGGATCGCCTGGGCCAGGACGTAGAAATTCATGGTGGTGGACGGTCCCAGGGTCAGCTCGTCCGGGTCGCAGCCCAGCAGGCCGGCCATGGCCCGGTAACCGGCTTCCATCTGTTCGCCGGCCTCGATGGAGGTCTCGAAGGGGCCGTAGGGCTGGACCTTGGTATACTGGAAAAAGTGGTGGAGGCGGTCGACCACCTGGCTGGGAACGTAGGAACCGCCGGCGTTTTCGAACATCGCCCAGCGGGCGGTGCCGGAGTTGGAGAAAACCGGGTACTGGGCACGGACGAAGTCTATATCCAAGTTCATTTTATTTCCTTTTCAACGATCGAAAACGCGAAGGACACTGAAGAAGAAAGGACACCATTTTTTTTAACCACGCCCTTTTCGGTCCGTGGTTTTCATTTCCCATAAACCAGTTTGCCGATCTTCCGCACCCGTTCCATCTCTTCCGCCGCCAACGGCCCCTGATCCAGCACCGCCAGGTTCTCTCTCATCTGCCCGATGCTTTTCGCCCCCATCATGCACACATCCACTGCCGGATGGGACAGCACGAAGCGATAGCATTCGCCGGCGGTCAGCGGCGTTTCGCCGGGCGGCAGCTTTCTTTTTCCAAGAAGTTTGCGCCAGTCCGTGGCCGTGAAACTGACCACACCGGGGCGGTCGTCGCCGGCAAGATGGGGAAAGGTTTCGGTTTCCGCACCCCGGTGGGCGGCGTTGTAGCGGATGTGAAAGACATCGAAAAGACCTTCCCGGGCCAGTTCAGGGAATAATTTGCGGTTGTGACTGGTCAGGCCGATGAAGCGCACCAGGCCCTTTTCCTTGAGTTTGAGCGCCCCGTCGATGACCTTCTGCGGCGGTCGCCTGGGAAACCATCCCAGCAGAAGCACGTCGGCGTACTCCAGACCGGCGGCATCGAGGCCCTTGACGAAAAAATGCTCGGTGAGCCAGGCGTGGTGGGCATAGGTGAGCATGCCGACCACCAGGTCGTTGCGCCTGCCGTTTGCTGTAATATTGCGGATGGCCGCGCGCATGGGACCGGAGCGGCCCCGGATGAAGGTGCCCCAGGTGAAGTAGTTGCAGCCGCGTTCGAAGGCCTCCTCGTAGGCGGCGGCCGGCGCACCGAAGCTCGATGAAATCCCCAGCCGGCCGACCTTGAGGTGGGTGCGGCCGAGGGTGGCTGGCGTGGGAAATGGCATCCGGATCTCCTTTCCTTCATTGACCACGGAACACAGGGAAGACCCTGAAGAAGAAATGACATAAACTTTTTTAACCACGGAATACACAGAATACACGGAAAATAAATTCAAAAAAATTCTGTGTGTTCTGTGTATTCCGTGGTTTTATGCCCTTTTGGTCAGTGGTGATCATTGAACTTCACTTCAAACGCCCAAAACAGCTCTACGGGCAACATCTCTTTTTTTTCCTATCAAACGCTCTTTCCGCGTATTCCGTGTGTTCCGTGGTTTATTTAACAATCCGTTCGATTTCCACTTTCGGGTAATGTCCGAAGTTGACCAGAAGGCCAAGCTTCATTCCTGTCGCCTTCAGGTAATTGTGAAGCTGGGCGCGGTGTTCATCACAAATTGTTTTCACCGCCTTGAGTTCCAGGATGATCGATTCATAGCAGATTAGATCCGGCTGGTAGGTCCGCTCAAGGGCGTCGCCCTTGTAACTCAGTTTCAATTCCTGTTGGGCAACAAATGGAATCCGCCTGAGTCGCAGTTCCTTTTCCATGCACTCCTGATACACCGCTTCTAAGAACCCGCATCCCATTTCACGGTATACCTCGAAGATCGCACCCCGGAGGGCATAGCTTTCTTCCGGAAACAAGAAGTCCTTCTGCGTGTTCCGCGTGTTCTGTGGCTTCATGGTCTGTTGGTTTGAGGCCGCTGACTGTCGTTGCCTTTGTTAGCCACGGAATACACGGAGGACACGGAAAAAGAGATTAAAAATATTTCAGTGTATTCTGTGTGTTCCGTGGTTTCAAAAGAGAATTATCCCGATATGATTTTTATTGAAACATCAAGGGGATGTCAAACGCTTAAATACGAATGCGGTAACCGGTAAAATTGATTTTGCCGGCCGAATGCCTATTTTTTGTTATTCGCATCGACAACCATTGGCTCGATTCAAGATGGAGGGCATCCGATGAACATGCACATACCGATAAAAACAGCTTTTTTCGCAACCATCATCCTGGCCCTGGCGGCATCTGCCGGCGCCATGGACAAATTCCCTGCGCCGAAAGCGGAGTTCTCGGCCGACATGACCATGACCATCAAGCAGGCCGGCACGACCCAGCCCCATGTCATCCAGGGGAAGATCTATTCCGTCAAGGGGAAGGAGCGGCGGGAGATCACCAGTTTCGGCCGTAAGACGGCCATCATCAACGACCGCGAAAACGACAAGATGTGGACGCTGATGCCCGACCAGAAGATGGTCATGGCCAACCCGGACCCGCGCGCCAGGAAGAGCCCGGATCAGATGATCCGCGACGGCGAGCTCAAAATGACCGAAATGGGCACGGAGACGGTCAACGGGCAGAAGACCACCCGGTACAAGATCGAGTCCACCGACAAGGGAGAAGACACCTTTTCAGGATTTGCCTGGCTGAACAGGCAGAACATCCCCGTGCGTTTTGAGGGAACGGCCAGCGACAGCGGCGTCCGTCAGGATATCGAGATCGAATACACCAACATCGTCGTCGCCCGGCAGGATCCGCAATTGTTTGTCGTCCCGTCCGACTATCGCGAAATGAACGCCGGCCTGGGCGCCATGGGCACCTCCGGCAAGACCCTGACGCCGGAGCAGATGGAGCAGGTCATGAAGATGCTCAAGCAGAAGCAGAGCGCCAATTAGCCGCCACCCGCGGACAGTATCGTTCGGGCCGGGCCGGCGTTCCGGTTTACTTCCTGATCTCTCACCCCTGCTTTATCGGCGACCCTGCGATGAGCAATCGGCACCACGGATGCCGGATCGGGCAAGGCGCAGCATACCGGGATCGCCCCCTCCCCGCGGCAAAGCGCGGGGAGGGGGCGATGATCGAACCTATTTTTCCCATCCTTTATTACCCAATCTTCTCAATCGAATACGATTCAGGCCTGCCCCTGTTCAACCGCTTCTCATTGACCGGCGGTCCTGCCGACCCCAAACCCGCATAACCTTTCTTATTTGCATCGCATTCTCCTTGAACCCGAGTAAACGCGTCAATCGTGGCACGGATCATGCTTTTTCAGGTAATTGCCAGGCTGCCGGTTGAGCCGAACGTAAACCCCGGCACTGCCAACAATTGACCGGTTCTGCGTCGCGACGGGAAGGGTGATGCCAGGCGGGTCAACGCATAAGGGGAATTCTCATGAGAAGAAGGCCGCTCTTTCCGATGCATGTCATCGGTGCCAGTCCGACAGACTATCTACGCAACTTTTGGTGCCGGTATTACCGGACCTGCCTTGCAGAAGCCGCCGATCAGAATAAGTACCTGAGCTGCAGCCTGTGCGGCTACAGGCGCAGCCGCGCCATGGCTCCCCGCGCGGCCCGATGAAATTCCGACGCCGGACCGGAAACGGCCGGCCCGGTTGAGGGCGTCGCTTCCGGGTTGACGTTCTCGCCGTACCGCCCGCAAAAGCAGCGTCACGAACGCAATGAAGCACGGCGCCACGGCATGACCGATGCCCGGCAGCAACCCTTTTCCCTGTCCGCTCTGCCGGCCTGAGCGGCCCTCCTAAAAGCGATCGATCACCGTAACCCCGGTTCCGGAAAAGTTGTTCATGTCGGCCAGTTCTTTCGGCGACTGGTCCAGGCGGATGGTCTTGCCGATCAATTTTTCCGGACGCAGCTTGCCCGTTCGGATCATGGCCAGTACGGCCGGGTATTCATGGGCCTGGATGCCGTGGCTGCCGAAGATCTCGAGCTCCTTGGCAATCACGGTTGCCATGGGCACGGACGGGCAGGTATGGTCGCCGAGCATCAACCCCACCTGGACATGCTTGCCGCGTTTGCGCAGGTTGGCAATGGAATTGAAACAGGTGTCCGGGCTGCCCAGGGCATCGATCGAGACGTGGGCGCCGCCTTGGGTGAGGTCCATGACGCCTTCTACCACATCCTTTTTCTGCCTGGCGTTGACGGTTTCAATGGCGCCGATTGACCGGGCCAGCGCAAGCTTGTCATCGTCGATGTCGATGGCCACCACATTGGCGCCCAGGGCGGTGGCGATCATGATCGCAGACAGCCCGACGCCGCCGCAGCCGTGAACGGCCACCCACTGCCCGGCACTGACGTTGGCCTGGGCCACCAGCGCACGGAACGAGGTGACGAACCGGCAGCCCAGGCTTGCCGCGATCACGAAATCGAGGCTGTCGGGCAGGCGCACCAGGTTGATGTCCGCATGGTCAATGGCCACGAACTCGGCAAACGATCCCCAGTTGGTGAACCCGGGCTGAAACTGGTGGTCGCACACCTGGTGGTTGCCGGAAATACATTGGGGGCAGCCGCCGCAGCCACACACGAACGGCAGGGTGACCCGGTCGCCGGCGCGCCAATGCCGCACATCCCTGCCGACCGCCTCGACAATGCCGGCGATCTCGTGTCCGGGTACGTGGGGCAGGGTAATATCGGAGTCGTGTCCCATCCAGCCGTGCCAGTCGCTGCGGCACAATCCGGTTGCCATCACCCGCAGGACCACGCCGTGGGATCGGGGGGCGGGGTCGGGAACCGTCTCGACGGCCGGCAGGGTGGCGAATTCTCGGTATACAACAGCTTTCATCGTTTTCATTCCTGTCGTTAAATGGTTTGGGTGTTGATGTAATCGCAGATTTTTTCGAGCCCTTCAACCAGAACGGGGTCCTCGGTGGCCATGCTGACCCGGATATACCGTTCCGCCGACGGGCCGAAGGTAGCACCGGGGGCAACCGCCACCCGCCGTTCCTCCAGGAGCCGGTCGGCAAAGGTATTGGAATCCATGCCGGTGGCGGAAATATCGACGAGCAGGTAAAACGCGCCCTGGGGGGTATAGCGAAACAGGCCGTGCCGTTTCAGGATTTTCAGGGCCATATCGCGGCGCGTGCGATACTGCTCCACCATTTCGTCGATGTAGCCGCGGTCCAGCGACAGGGCCGCTTCGGCCGCTTTCTGGGAGATGGACGGCGCACACGACACGCACAGTTCCTGCTGCTTTTCCAGGGCCCGTGCAATGGGTTCGCTGGCGACCACGTAACCCAGGCGCCAGCCGGTCATGGAATAGCTTTTCGAAACGCTGAAAATGCTGATGACGTGTCCGTCGGTATCGAACCGGGCCGGGCTGACGTGCCGGCCCTCGAACACGATATGTTCGTAGGCCTCGTCGGACAGGACATACAGGTCTTTTTCCCGGGCCAGCGCCACCAGATCCCCGACGAACGATTCCGGGCATACCGCACCGGTGGGATTCGACGGCGAGTTGTGGACGATCACCTTGGTTGCCGGTGTGATGCAGGCGGCAATGGATTCGATGCGCGGGGCGAACCCATCCGACTCGCGGAGCGGATACCTGGCGACCGTACAGCCAAACTGCGGCGGCAGGGCGGCGTAGTTGACATACCCCGGGTCGGGCGCCAGCACCTCGTCTTGCGGATTCAGCAGCACGGACAGGGCGATCATGATGCCGTAATTGGAACCGGGGGTCACCAGGATCCGCTCCGGTGATGTCCGGATGCCGTTTTCCGCTTTCAGCTTGGCCGCCATCTTCTCCCGCAGCGCAGCATACCCCATATTCGGCGTATAGCGCGTATAGCGGCCCTGCGGATCCATGATCGCTTCGCAGGCGGCGCGGAGGATGGGCGCGGGGGTGGCAAAATTGGGCTGGCCCACCTCCAGGTGCAGCATGTCGGGCGCGGTGGCCGAATCCATGATCCGCCTTATCCCCGAGCGCGGCATGTCTTGAATGTAGGTATTGATCGGTTTCAATGGCATGATGGGTTCCTGTCGTGGTCGTCAAGGGAAATGACCTGGTCCGTCACTTCGGTAAAGGCCACATCGTGGCTGATCAGGAAGAGCTGGTCGTACCAGTGCTCGGTCACTTCTTCGCGCCCCACGTCGATGGCACGGAAGGCATGGGCAAGATTGGCCCGGCGGTCGGCATCGAGGTTGGACGTCGGTTCATCGAAAAAAGCGACCTTGGCGCCGATGGTCTGGAGCAGGGCCAGCCGCAGGGCCACGACGGCACTCATCGTCTGCCCGCCGGACAGCTGGTCATCGGTCCGCTCCCGCAGCGCCCCATCGTGCATGTCGCGCAGGACAATCTGGTACTTGTCGCCCCAGTGCAGCTCTTCATCGGTTTCGGCGATGTTGCGGTAAATACGGTCCGCCCGTATGCTTATCTCTTCGCGGAACCGCTCCGAGAGCTGCGCCGAAACGTTGTTGAATATCCGGCTTCGCAAAAATCTCACCACCGCTTCCTTGCCGGCCACGCGTTTCTTTTCCGCCAGCCGGGCCTTGATCTCCGCTTTTATGCGGTTCATCCGGTTGATCTCCGCCTCCAGGCGCAGGCGGTCCTTGTCGAGATCAGCGGCTTTCTGCCGGATCGCGGCAACCTCGGCCACCAGCTGATCCTTTACCAGGCGGACCGTCGCGTGGCGCGTTGAATCATAATCGGTTTCCAGCTTGACCTGTTCGCTTCGCTTGGCGGCCAGCGACTGTTTCAACTCCGCTAAAAGCCCCGCCATCTGCTTCAGGGATTCACGCCGGGCGTCCAGTTCCCCGGCGTCCTTGCGGTTGGCAAAGAAGGCATCCCTGGCCGCCTGGTGCCCGGTCCTCAATTTGTCGACCCTTGCTATTTCCCTGTCCAGGTCGCGGTAGTTGCCCAAATCCGCTTTACGGGCCAGGGCCCTTTTCTCTGCTTCCTCCTGCTGCTTCCGGATCCCCTCGAGCGCACGCCTGCGGTCGTCGTTTTCCCTGCGCCGTTCGGACAGCGCGTTGCACTGCTTGTCGACCACCTGCGCTTTGATCTTGAGCGCCTCCAGCTCCTGCCGGGCGTTCTCGGCCGCCGCGATCTCCCGGCTCAGCCCGTCCAGTTGCCTGCCCAGGTCGAGGCCGTCCTTGTCCAGTTCGGCCACCCTTGCGCTGAAAACATCGCGCGGTGCTTTGCCGGCTATATTTTTGCACGGTTCCCTGAAAAACGGGCAGACCCCTTCGGCCAGCTTTTCCCTGCCCTCCTGCAGCCCGGCCCGCCTTCCTTCGATGAGCCCCTGGGTCGAGCGGAGTGCTTCCTCTTTTTTTCTCAGCACCGGCAGGCGGGCCGCCGCCGTCGACAGGCGGGTATCGGCAACCAGGCTTTTTTGGCTTTCTTCGAGCTGTTTTTCCTCGTCGGCAAGCCGTTTGCCGGTTTTTTCGACTTCAACCGTTTCGTGCTCAAGCGCCTGGGCAAGGCGCGCGCTTTCCTTGTCCAGCGCGGTGATCTCCTTTTCGAGCTCCCGTCGCTGCTTCTCCTTGTCCCGCAGGGATCTGAGATCGGCTTCAGCCGCCTCGAAGGCCTGCTTTCCGGGCCGGCTTTTTTCAAGGGCCTCAAGGGCCCGTTCGGCTTCCTCGACCCTTTTCTGCTTGTCGGCGATCTTGCCTTCCCCGTCACGGATACGGCTTTCAAGCACCTGGATCTCCGATTTGACGGCATGGGCCATCTTCTCCTGTCCGTCCAGCAGGGCCAGCTGTTTTTCGGACGCCGCCAGTTCCTTTTCCCTGGCGGAAAGCGCCTGCTTGCGGTTTTCAGCGTCGGCAACCAGGCCGGCCAGTTCTTTTTCCCGTTCGGGCAGGACGGCAACCTGTTCCTGTTTGCCTTCTATCTCGACGCTCAGCAGGTCGATCCTGTTTTTGACTGCCGCCAGCAGGGTGCTGGTGCCCTTATAGGTTTTACGCCAGGCGTCGATGCCGAGAATTTCGTCGAAGGCGTCCTGGCGCCGGGTCGGCTGCCTGAGGACAAAGGGGCCGAGAAAATCGTTCTGGAAGGGACCGATCACGAGTTTGTATTGATCGGCCAGGGAGCGGCCGCTCTCGAGCTTCAGCAGCGCCTTGATCCGCGACTCCGTTTCCGTTGCGCCGGCATGGTCCTCAACCTCGAAGGCGCCGCCGGTCTCCCTGGCCAGCAGCCATCTGGACCCGGCCCCGACGCTGCGGGATACGCGGTAGGTGTCACCATCATCCGCGGCAAAGGTGACGGCTATTTCTCCCTTCTTTTCGCCGATGGTGATGAACCGCTCGACATTGCCGACAAAGTCCCGGGCGTCGACACCGAACAGGGCGTAGCCGATGGCCTCGAAAATCGTGCTTTTGCCGACCCCGTTGGCGCCGGAAAGGACGTTGATCCCGCTGACGAAATGCAGCTCCTTGTCGCGGTGGGCTTTAATGTTCTTCAGGGAAACGGAGAGGATTTGCATGGGTCAGGCCTCCTCCGGGAAAAGCCCGAGCAGTTCGTCATCCCCGACATCCCCCTTCAGCACCAGGTCGCGGATGGACAGCGCCAAGCGGGCCAGCTCCGCTTCACGGCCCTGGTAGGCACTGTGGGCCCCGATCAGTTCATGCAGCACATCCCTTTCGATCTCGGCAAGGGACTTCTTGACGACCTCCTCCCCGCCAATCCGGGCAACCAGGGAAAGATGGTTTTTGATTTCCACGTGCAATGGCGCAGCAAACTCGTCGAGCGCCAGCCGCAGGCGTTCCCGCCCCAGTTCGAAAGGATGGAACCCGACCCGCCCGGACAGCTTCAGTTCGACCAGGGGTGCCCGCCCCCCGGCCTGTCCGGCCAGCCTTGCCGCGACCTGCTCCCGGAAGCGGGCCAGGGCGCCATCCGCATCCTGCGCCCCGTCCAGATCAACCGTCTCGACCAGCATCGGCCGGGGACGGGTCGGCCTGAACGCGGGAGAGAACCGGCCGTCCTCGACGGAAACGAGATAATACCCCTTGTCGTACTTTTCCTCGCCGAAGTTGACCCGCTCCGGAGCCCCCGGGTTGTATGCGTATCGCTTTCCTTCCGGGGTCTCGATCGCGTACGGCTTGTGGCCGTGGCCGAGGGCGACGTAACTGAATGTTTCGGCCAGGGGGTGGGCGTCCTCGATCTTCATGTTGCCGATCTCGACCGGCGAGTAGGTCCAGATGCCGACATGGAAAAGCAGCAGGTTGTTGGCCGTGGCCACCGCGTCGCAGATTCGCTCCACATGGCTTGCCGCCTGGGCGCCGATGTACCCCAGGCCGTATATGTTCACGCCGCCGATTTCAATATGCCCCCCCGCTCCGGTCTTCTCATCGAAAGGATCGAAACGATAGCCGCCGTCTTCGGTGCGCCCCGGGCGCAGCAGGCGGATATAGCCCATTTCCGAAAGGGCTTCCATCCAGGAGATCGTGTTGCGCCGGTGAATCCAGTCATGGTTGCCTTCGATGGCAATACACGGGATACCGGCCGCTTTGAGGGGGTGCAGGGTGTCGATGGTTCTGGCGAACGTCCGGGGAAGAATTTGACCGGTATGGAACAGG
>NZ_JBUOIV010000094.1:0-11096 GCF_055467485.1 Desulfosarcina sp.
ATGCATCGTGAATCCGGGTCATCTGTTCCGGGGTGAACGTTTGCATGCGGTCATACATGATCGATCCTCCTTGTTGCGGTGCCGTTGTCTGAAATGCTTGCCAACCATTGGATAATACGATGTCTAATGAGCACTTTGCATGCCATGACGGACTGGTACTCCAAAAAGATGGCCGACGCCCCAGGGTTTTCCCATCAGGCAGGCAAAGATACGCATAACATGCTGAAAAAATGATCATGTCAAGTCTCGTGACAGGAGCGTGTCAGTCAATGGATGGGAGTTATTCGCGGGAGGGACAACTGTTTGAACGTGCCAATCGACAAAAAATATTACACATATAATGGAAAAAATGTTTTCATTGACTGTTTTTTTTACATATAGTGTCTTCCTTGAACGCGTTACTTAAAATAACCAGCCATGGAGGCCGATCTTGACTGATCAAGTCGCCAATCGACCAATTTTGCCGAACTTTGGCAACCTCGATTTTTTGCCGGTGTTCGAAGACTTTGATGAAGGCATCATCATCACCGACACCGCCGGCCGCATCCTGTTCTACAATGAAGCCCAGGCGGGTATCGACGATCTGCGTCCCGGAAATGTCATCGGCAAGCGGGTGGCGGACATCTACCGCCTGGAGTGGCATGACAGCATGATATTCAGGTGCCTGGAAGCCGCCACACCCATTATCGGCCGGCTGTTTTTTTACCGGACCTGCAAAGGCAAGCTGGCCAATACGATCCACAGTGTCTTCCCGCTGTACATCAAGGGAACGCTGGCGGGTGCCATCTGTTTCGTAAAAAACTACAATCTGCTGGAAAAGGTCATGTCCGGTTTTTCAACCCTTTCGCCCAACACCCCCCCGGAATTGGCCAATGGTACACGCTACCAGTTTACCGACATCATGGGAGTGGAAAAAAGCCTTCTGCACGCCCTGACCATGGCCCGTCTGGCTGCCCAGAGCAGTTCGCCGGTGATGCTTTTCGGTGAAACCGGGTCGGGCAAAGAGATGTTTGCCCAGAGCATCCACAACTACAGTCCCCGCAGGGACAACCCCTTTGTGGGCATCAATTGCGCGGCTATTCCGGACACGCTGTTAGAGGGCCTGCTGTTCGGGACGGTAAAGGGGGCGTTCACCGGCGCCGTGGACAAAATGGGTCTCTTCGAACAGGCCAACGGCGGCTCGCTCTTTCTCGATGAGATCAATTCGATGCCCATTGCCCTTCAGGCCAAACTGCTGCGGGTGCTCCAGGAGAAGAAAATCCGGCGAGTCGGGGCTTCCGAGGAAGTGCCCGTCGCCTTGAAGATCATCAGCTCCGTCAACATACCCGCCCACAGGGCCATTCGGGATCGGCAGTTGCGCATGGACCTGTTCTATCGCCTGGCCGTGGTTTACATCGCCATTCCCCCCTTGCGCGAGCAGCCTGAAAGCATCGAAACGCTGACCCGTCATTTCATCTACAAAAACAATCTGGCCCTCGGTAAAAAGGTGGGCGCCGTCAGCGAACCGGTCATGCAGTTCTTTCGAACCTATCACTGGCCGGGAAACGTTCGTGAGCTCGAACATCTTATCGAAGGGGCGATGAACACCATCGGGCCGGATACGACCCTGCGCATTTCCCACCTGCCGCCGCATCTGCTTTTGCATCAGGTCCGTGATGAAGGCCCGCCGTTGCCGGTGGTGCCGGTGAATGGCGTGGCTGCACCATCAGTTGAGGAAACAGGCGGCCCGGACCTGGACGCGGCGCCTTCCGCGGCCGGTGTGCGGGATTTGCGGGAGCGGCGGCAGGAGCAGGAAATGGAGATGATCGATGGCGCCCTGAGGACCGCCGGGGGCAATGTTTCCGCAGCCGCGAGGATGTTGAAGGTATCGCGGCAGCTGATTCACTACAAGATGCGTAAATATGGATTGCGCAGGCTGGCCTACCGTGGATCGACAAACAACGATCCGGTCGGTTAGGGCGGAAATCGGGCAAACTGCCAGGGCCGCCGTCGTTGCGCGTTGCTTTCAGGGGCTATCGGATGCATGCCTACCAGGTTACACTCATCATGGAGCAGTTGAGGCCGCTGCCGATCCCCATGAGCGCCACGTGGTTGCCCGATTGGATTCGGCCGGATTCAGAGGCTTGGCACAAGGTGATGGGAACGGCAGCCGGGCCGATATTGCCCAAGGTGGGAAAGTTCAGGTGCTGTTTTTCCGGAGTCAGTCCCAATTTATCATTGAGTACGTCCATGTTTCGCCGACTTACCTGATGGGGCATGTAGGCGTCGATTTGTGCATCGTTCCAGTTGGCCAAGGTGCTGCTGGCCAGATCCCAGGTCCGCTTGGCCAGTTCCACCCCGAATATCAGCACTTTGGATGCATCGGCGACCATCCGGTCCCGTTGCCCCAGACAAAGGCGGCTGTGGCGCGTGGCTGCGCGGGTCACCGACCCGTTGACCACGTGGCCGGATGTGGACCGGTTTTTGTGGCACACGATCATGGCCACCGCACCGGAGCCTAAAGTGAGGGTGGCGAACTGGTCCCTGAAGGCCTCGGGCTTGGCATCCGGCTGCTGCAGCCGGTGGATGGTCGCCTCGACGACTTCCCGCGAATTTTCCCCGTCTACGATGAGCCCGTAGTCGATAAGACCGGCGTCGATCATCATGCCCATGCTGGCCATGGCGTTGACGAATCCCAGGCAGGCATTGCCCAGGTCGTAGTTGATGCAGTGGTCGGAAAGTCCCAGATTGCCGTGCACAAGGCTGGCCACGGACGGCTCGATATAGTCTTTGGAGACCGACGTGGAAATCAGACAACCGATGGCCTCGCGGGGGATGCCGGTCTGCTCCAATACTTTTTCGGCAGCCAGGGTGGCCACATCGCTGGCCTGCTGATCGATGTCCCAGAACCGCCGTTCCCGGATGCCTGAGAGCCCTTCGATAATTCCGGGCTTGATACCGATGCGTTCCAAGGTTGGGGCAAGCTGTGATTCTATCTCGGCAGAAGTGATGATCGTCGTCGGCAGCTTACAGGCCACCGCCTCGATGGCCACATTTTTGAATAACATGGGTTTCATGTTTGTCCTTCCAACGTGTTCGGATGGTTCGAGAATGCAAAACAATTGTTAATCCCGGCTTCATATCATGCCCAGGGGGCTAAAAAAACCGCAAACCCTTACCGTCTGTTTTCGGTTGCATGGGGCGGCTGTCCAGCGCGTCGGGCCATGAAAGCGGAAAGTCCCCATGCGGTCTTCAATCGCGTGCCCAGCCCGGGGAACAGTGCCAGCATCGCCAACAACGGCCTCGTCGGCAAAGGGGTCACCAGGATTTCGTGGGACCTTCCGGCAAGGGCGTCGACGACCGAGCGGGCTACCCGCTCCGGGGTCACTTCACCGGCCATCCAGGGTGACTTGACGCCGGTCCTCGCATGCATTCCCTCACCGGAGACAAATGTGGGGCAGACAGCGGCCACCGTGACGCCGGAACCGTGAAGTTCGCTGGTCATCGCTTCCGTCCAGGCGATGAGCCCCGCTTTCGAGGCACCATAGGTGGCGATAGTGGCCATGGGGATGCGCCCGGCCAGCGATGCCACATTGACTACGCTCCCCTTGTTGCGTCGGATCATCTCCGGGAGTACCTGGCGTGCCAGCGAAAGCGGTGCAGTGAGGTTGGTGTCGATGATCTGGTGGATTGCCGTTTCGGTGATTTCGGCAAACGCACCGGCATTTTCCACACCGGCATTGTTCACCAGGATATCGAGGGGCCCGAGGAATGAATCAACCCGCCGGATGAGATCGGACCGCTGATTCTGATCGGTGAGGTCGGCGGCCATGGTGAAGGTTTTTACATCGAAGCCGGCAAGTGATGCGCCGACGCGATTCAGTTTTTCCTTCGAGGCGGGTGTGGCGGTCAGCGCGAGATGGATCCCCTCCCCGGCAAGGGCCCGGGCGATATACGGTCCGATTCCCCGTGAAGCACCGGTCAATAGTGCTGTGGCGCCCTTCCAGTCCGAACGTTTCATTCCATGAGCTCCTTTTCGATTTTTTCAGCGATGGAAGCCGGATCCGGCAGCAGGAGGGTTTCCAGGTTCTTGGCATAGGGCACCGGGCACTCTGCGGCGGCAATGCGCAGCGGGGATTGTTTGAGCAGATGGATGCCGGCGCTTGCCACCCGGGCGATGACCTCTGCGCCGATTCCGCCCGTGGCAACGCCCTCTTCCACCGTCACCAGCCGGCCGGTTTTTTCCACCGAGGTTAAGATGGTCGTCGTGTCCATGGGGTAGAGGCTGCACAGATCGATCACCTCGACGCGGATGCCATTTAATGCCAGTCGGTCTGCCACATCGGTTGCCACGCCGACACCCAGCAGGTGTGTTACGAGCGTTACGTCGCTGCCGGTGCGAACCACCCGGGCCTTTCCCAGCGGCAGCAGGTATTCATCCGCGGGCACTTTTCCCGCGGTGGCATACAGCAGTTTGTGTTCGAAAAACAGCACCGGGTTCTGGCTGCGAACGGCTGCTTTGAGCAGACCCTTGGCTGTATAAGGATCGCTGGGAGCCACCACAATCAGGCCGGGAATGCCCATGAAGAACCGTTCCATGCTCTGAGAGTGCTGCGCCGCCATGCCGATGCCGCTGCCCAGCGGGGTGCGGATCACCAGGGGTACGCAGGTCTGACCGCCGGTCATGTAGCGCAATTTGGCAGCCTGGTTAAGGATCGGATCCATGCAGCAGGAGAGGAAATCGGCAAACAGAATCTCGCAGATCGGCCTCAATCCGGTCATGGCTGCGCCGACGGCACCGCCCACGATTCCGTTTTCACTGATGGGCGTGTCGATGATCCGACCCGGGCCGAAGCGATCCACCAACCCCTCGCTGACGCTGAAATAGCCGCCTAAAGATACATCTTCGCCCCAGAGAAACACAGTCTCATCCCGGGCCATTTCTTCGGCGATGGCTTCGTTGATGGCCTGGGAAACAGATAGTTGTTTCAGCTCCGGTGCGTCGACCGGATCGATGATGGAGCCGCGAAAAAGTGCCGGCGATTCGGGTGCGTAAACCCTGGTGGTCAGTCGGGAAGACGCGGGAACAGCCGATCCCAGGGCATACGCCACGGCATCGTCTACTTTCCGCTTGGCCCGCTGGCGAAGCGCCTTGGCCCCTTCCGGCGTCAGGCGGCCGGATTCTGAGAGTTCTTTTTCCAGTCTGGCGATCGGGTCTTTTTTTCGGAATTGGGTCTTTTCCGCCTCGGTTCGGTAGTATTCCGGCTCTCCTTCCATATGGCCGTGCCAGCGGTAGGTCAACAGTTCAAGCAGACGAGGTTTGCCGTCGCTGCGAATGCGGCTGATGATTTTCTCTACCTCCCGGGATACGGCCTGGACATCATTGCCGTCCACGCGCCAGGATTCGATGCCGTAGCTTGCCGCTCGTTTGTAGGGCTCGGTGACAGCGCTGTGGCGGTCGATGGCGGTGAATTCACCGTAAAGGTTGTTCTCAATCACCACCAGCACCGGCAGGTTGAACACGGCCATCATGTTCATCGCCTCGTGGAACATGCCCTGGTTGACTGATCCGTCGCCGGCGATCACCACGGAGATGTTGTCTTTCCGGCGGTATTGGATGGAAAAGCCTGCCCCCATGGCCAACAGATAGCCGGCACCGACGATGCCGTTTGCCCCCAGCACTCCCCGGCTGCCGTCGGTCACATGCATGGAGCCGCCCTTGCCTTCACACAGTCCGTCGACTTTCCCGTAAATTTCGGCCATCATGCGTTTCAGGTCGGCTCCTTTGGCAATGATGTGACCGTGCCCCCGGTGGGTGGTGTTCAGATAATCGCCGGCCTTCAGGTTCATGCAAACGCCTGCTGCCACCGCTTCCTGTCCGATGGACAGGTGAATGGCCTCCGTGGGAAGGTCGCCATTGGCAAAGGCCTCAGACAGGTGGGTTTCAAAAAACCGAATGGTGTACATGGTTTCCAGGCGGTTTAGGTCGTCAGGGGCCATGCCGGCCTCTCCTGCAGGTTCAGCCGGACGGCATGCCGTGTCGGACGTGTCCAACGGGAAAACCGGAATCCGGTCCCGCCGCCATTCTTTTGGACGTTTCCAGCGTAACAGTGAAAACCGGCTCTTGCGTGAACCGCCGGCGGCACTTGCCAGCAGATCCTCGCGGCCTTCAGCCAGGAGCACCTGGCGATACAGGGCAAAGGCCGGCTTCAGTGCCGGGATCAGCTTGAGCGCCTTTTGCACCGATCCTTTGGGGATGATTTTTCTCCCGGCTATGGCAAGCGGTACATTGAGGGTCTCCATCCAGAAGGCGTGGCTGGTTGCCGAGGAGAGAATCATCTCTACATCGAATGCGGCATCGGCACCTGGGTTCCAGCAAAACCCCGGCGGTTCTTTTTTCAGGTCAATGAACAACTCGGTGGGAAAATCGGTATAACGGAATTTCGCCACCAGTTTCGCGTCCGCCACAGCCTCGACGATGGTTGGATCGGCAAAAATCCGTTCCCACAATCGGCTGAGAATATGTTCCAGTTCTTCTTTGCTGCGATACGGTTTCATCTTTGGCCTCCCCCCGGTGCCGGTGCTTTCCAACCGGTCTGAAATGAGGTCAACAACAGGTTTCCAAACAACCGGCAAAACGGAAAATTTGGTCTTGAACGCGATGAAGCACCTCGATGATATTCATTATTTCCAGCCGATCGCCAAGGGTCTCCGGCTGGTGAAGGGCTTGGGAAAGGCCCGCCCTCCGCGGGCGACCGGCGTCTGCCATTGCATCGATTCGTCAAGGACCGTCAGGAGGAGCGATACTGGACGCGGGTGGCATCGAGCCGGCGTGGCATCCATCCCACGCGCCGGCCGGAGCACCAATTTGACGACGGTGGAATCCTGGAAAATAGATCGATTGAACGCTGCGCCACCCGGATGATCGTCATTGTTGCTTGGGGAAGGCCGAATCCTCGAAGAATACACTCAATATCATGCCACATCGGCGGGTGACCATCCCGCTGGTCCCTACCACCGCGTGATTCAGAAAGACTATTGTCTTAAGGCGCCATTGATGTCTCCGGCCAGTTTCCGGGCGGCGGCACGGGCCTCCTCGCCCAGGGCGTCCGGTGTCGTGCAATAGGGAATGACGGTCTTGTTTACGGCCCGGGTTTTGCCAAACCTGCACACGCGATCGAAGACGGTCTGGATGACATCGGCGTTGCCTTTCACCGGCCCGGCGCAGGTGACCAGCAAGGCGGCGGGCTTGTCGGCGATCAGGGACCGGTGGTTGGCGGTGCCGTAGCCCGTGACCAGGCAGAGGTGGCGGTCGATAAGTGCCTTCATCTGGGCGGAAAAGTTCCAGCAATAAAGAGGGCTGCTGTAAATTAGGCCATCGGCTGCCATCATGCGTTCGAACACGGCAACCGCGTCATCATCTTGCACGCATCCGGGACGGTCGGCCACTTTCCGGCACTTCTCGCATCCCAGGCAGCCATTGATTTTCACGGAGGTTATGGCGAGCCGCTCCACCTGATGCCTGCCGGACAGTTCCTGCTCCACCATATCCAATGCGCCAGCCGTATTGCCTTTCGTGCGTGGACTTCCCAAAATAGTGAGGATGTTCATCCATGGCCTCCTCATGAAATGCATCGATGGCGATCGTTTGGAATTCAAAACCCCTAACGTATGATGAAACCAGATTTTTAAAAGATATTCAATACACGTTGCCGCATACACGCACGATAATCGTCGATACACCCTATGGGCAGCGGTCAACAATCTGGTGAGATAGACACTGTTTTGCGGGTTTCATCCAATCCTGTTGGGGCAGGCCGGGTCTTATGGGGTGGTGCAATTGAATCCTTACCCCGATCCCCATGGGCGGGGGTCTGGCTTCGATTCGACAAGCGGTGGGCGATGCGCTCCTTGTCGCAAATTTCCGTTGCTAATCAGGTGTGAGCCTGCTCCCCTCCGTAAAGTCCCTTTACCGCCTCCCGATCAATAGAGCCATTTTTTTCCGGAAGTGATTTCACGAACTGTACATATTGGGGTTTTTTGTAGCGGGCGATGCGGCCGCCGACGAATTCGATCAACGCTTTTGCGGTCATCTGCTGTCCAGGCTTCAACACGCAGACCGCCTTGATGCCTTCCTTCCACTTGGGATCCGGTACCCCGAAGACCATGGTCTGTAGAACGGCTGGGTGTTCCAGGATCACCTTTTCCACTTCGGCCGGGTAGACATTCTCGCCGCCGGGCTTGATCAGCTCCTTTTCCGGCTTGCGGCCCGCATACCACAGGAATCCGTCTTCGTCGAAGCGGCCTAAATCGCCGGTGTGATGCCGCCCCCCACGAAAGGTCTGAGCATTGTCCGCGTCCAGATTCCAATACCCTTTGAATACCATGGGGCCTTTGAGGGTGATTTCTCCCACCTGGCCAGCCGGAACCGGTTTGTCCGCGTCATCCACCAGCTCCACCAGCCCCAGCGGGATCGGCCGGCCGGCTGCACCGGGTCGGTCGTCGTAGCGGCCCATGCTGGTGAGACAGGAGGTCTCCGTCTGGCCGTACATGGTGTAGAAACAGCCGCCGGTCGTCTTCTGGTAGCGTTCGATGGTCTCCGGTGCATCCAGGCCCATGACCGACTGCAGTGATGAAATATCGACGCCCCGCTTTTCCTGGCTGTCGAGGATCGAACCGAGAATCGGTGAGAAATCAAAGAGCACGGAAACCTTCTTGGATTGGATCAGATCCACGGCGTTGTCAGCGTCAAACTTGCTCATGTTGACATTCAGCGCCCCGGCATGAAAGGCGTTGACGGCCATGAACAGGCCGCCCACATGGAACAGGGGCAGCAGGTTCA
This sequence comes from Desulfosarcina sp., assembly GCF_055467485.1. Taxonomy (NCBI): domain Bacteria; kingdom Pseudomonadati; phylum Thermodesulfobacteriota; class Desulfobacteria; order Desulfobacterales; family Desulfosarcinaceae; genus Desulfosarcina; species Desulfosarcina sp. Next base: position 8,822 of record NZ_JBUOIV010000094.1, read on the forward strand.
GGTGAACGTCTGCAGGCGACAGACCGAAGCAGTAGTTGAGGTGCAGGCTGGCGCACAACAGATTGGCGTGGCTCACCAGCGCACCCCGGGGCCTGCCGGCTACGGCTGCCGTGTGGATGATCACCAGGCCGGCATCGGCTCCGATCGGGTCGACGGAAAGGGGCGCATCAACCATCAGTTTGTCGAAGGCATCGAAGGGGCCGGCATCGTTCAGGTTGAAATAACGCCTGATCGAGGGCAACTGATCCCGGATGCCTGACACCACGTCGCCGAAGTCGTCATCGGCAAAGACCGTCGTCGGTGTGCAGTCGTTGAGGTTAAAAGCCATCTCATCGGCGGAAAGGCGCCAGTTAATGGGCAGCACAATGGCTCCCAGGGCGGCAGCAGCACCATAAATCTGAAAAAAGCCCAGGCTGTTTTTTCCCACGACGCCAATCCGGTCCCCGGTTTTGATGCCGACCTGCTGCAGACCGGCGGCCAGGTGATCCACCTGTATTTTGAATTGCCCGAAGGTTGTCGTCGACCCGGTGTCGGCTTCGAACCAGGCCGGCCGGTTGCGGAAACACCGGGCATTGCGACAGATCAGGTCATACAGGGAAAAATCGTGAAGCCCCATCGTTTATGCTCCTTCGTGCAATGATTAAGCGTTGCGCTGTATGCGGCAAGAAGAACAGTCCACCGGTATGAGGTGGCACCTGTTGAGGCGGCGCCTCCTCATCGGTTGCGCATCAATGGCATTTTCCCGGATTGGTTTGGAGTGCCAGGCTACTTGATGGTGGTCACCGGACAGGTAGCTTTGAGAATAATATATTGTGCCGTTGAGCCGAGCAGCAGCTTCCGGGTCCTCGATTTTTTCTCGATGCCCACGAAAATCTGGTCGATGCTGTTTTCCTCGGCAAAGATGACGATGTCCTCCCCCGGAGAAAGGCCTCTGGCCATTTCATGGACCTCATGCTCAGTGCCGGTACTCTCGAGTTGCTGCCGAACCCGCTTCAGTTCCTGGTTCACCCTGGCGATGTCTTCGGGTTTTTCGCTGTGGCCGCCTTCCATGCTGGTGATGACAAAAACCCTGGCCTTGAAGATCGATGCATGCCTGATCGCCAGATCAAGGGCTGCCTTGGACTCTGTCGAACCGTTGTAGGCAACGAGAAATTTCATCATGTTTTGCTCTTTCCCCATCGGCAAGGCGCTGTCAGCTGGAAGAGCTACATCCAGCGTTTGCGCCGCTTATAGGACTTGACTTCTTTGAAGGATTTCCGTCCGCCGCCCTGGGTGATGCCCATGTAAAACTCTTTGACATCCGGGTTGTTCTTGAGTTCCTTTGACGGGCCTTCCAGGACGATCTTGCCCGACTCCATGATATAGGCATAATCGGACACCTGTAAGGCGATCTTGGCATTCTGCTCGACCACCAGGATGGTGGTTCCCAGTTCCCGGTTGATGGTTTTGACGTTTTCGAAGATCTCTTTTACCAGCAGCGGCGCCAGGCCCAGCGAGGGTTCGTCCAGCATGAGCATTTTAGGCGCCGCCATCAGGGCCCGGGCAATGGCGATCATCTGCTGTTCTCCACCGGAGCAGTAACCGGCAAGGCGATTGGTAATTTTAGACAACCGGGGGAAGTGGTCGTACATCTTATCGTTGTCCGCGCGGATCTTTTGGGACCCGTCTTTGCGGGTGATCGATCCGACCCGTATATTCTCTTCCACGGTCAGGTGTTTGAAGACCCGGCGTCCTTCGGGCACCATCACTGCACCCAGCTTGACCACGTGAGTCCCCAGGGTATTGGTAATGTCTTTTCCATCGAATTTGACATAACCGTCCTTGATAAAGCCATTTTCCGGCTTGAGCAGGCCGCTGATGGCCCGCAGGGTGGTGGTCTTGCCGGCGCCGTTGGTGCCCAGCAGAGCAATGATGCTGCCTTCGGGTACGCTCAGACTGACGCCGCGCAACACCTGGACAATGTCGTTGTAAACGACTTCGATATTGTTGACGTCCAGCAGGTGGCCATTGGATGATTGCTCAGTCATTCTTTCCGTTTCTTAAGGGAGGGTTGCCAAAGCAACCCTCCCTTTGGTTTTGATGCAGCAAGGCAGTGTTTCATCATATTGCGCGGGATATTATTTTTTAATTTTCTTCACATACTCGGACTCAAACGGTGCACCGATTTCATAGAATAGACCACCCTTGGAAACGTAAAGCTGCAGGGTGTCCACACCTTCGCGATCCGTTTTCGAGAATGTCACCGGACCCACGGTGGTTAACGAATTAAAGGCAT
>NZ_JBUOIV010000095.1:0-10752 GCF_055467485.1 Desulfosarcina sp.
CCGACTTCCGACTTCCGACTTCCGACTTCCGACTTCCGACTTCCGACTTCCGACTTCCGACTTCCGACTTCCGACTTCCGACTTATGCTGCGATGAACAGGGCCTCGATCTTGGCGATCAGCTGGTCGTCGGTAAAGTGGGCCAGGCTGATGGCCTTGCCCGGACACTCGGCCACGCACGTGCCGCAGCCATGGCATTCGGCCGGATCGATGACCGCGTGGCTGTGTTCGTCCACCCGGGGAATGTCGTAGGGGCAGGCCCGCACACAGGTGAGGCAGGCGGCGCACTTGCCCGAGTCCACCGTGGCAACCACGCCGCCCACCATGATGGCATCGCGGGAGAGCAGGGTCATGGCCCGCGAGGCGGCGGCCTTGGCCTGGGCGATGCTCTCTTCCAACGGCTTGGGGTAGTGGGCCAACCCGGCCAGGTAGACGCCTTCGGAGGAGAACTCCACCGGCCGGAGCTTGGCGTGGGCTTCCACCAGGAAACCGTCGGCATTGACCGGCACTTTGAACAGCTCGAACAACTCGCGGTTGGCGGTGGGCACCACGCCGGTGGCCAGCACCAGCAGGTCGGGCCGCAGGCGCACGGGCATTCGCAGCACGTGGTCGGTTACGTCGAGAACCAGGTGGTTGTCGGCGTCGGTCGCGACCGTCGGCGGGTTTTCCGGTTCGTAGCGGATGAACAGGATCCCGGCATCCCGGGCCTCCTTGTAGAGATCCTCGCGGAAGCCGTACGACCGGATGTCGCGGTAGAGGATGCTCACCTTTTTTCTGGGGTTGATTTTCTTTACGGCAAGGGCGCTTTTCAGGCTGTGGGTGCAGCAGATTTTGCTGCAATAGGGACGCTTGTCATCCCGGGAACCCACACACTGGATGAAGGCGACGCTCCTGGCCACCAGCAGGCGCTTGTCATTGCTGGCGACAGCCGTGTCCATGTCCAGGTGGGTGAGCACGTCCGGGTGGCTGCCATACAGGTAGAGATCCGGTTTGAATTCGTTGCCTCCCGTAGCGATGATCGTGGCCCCGTGGGCCACCAGCGTGTCCGGCTGATCGCCGTTGACGGACGCCAGGGTGGTGGAAAAATTGCCGATGCTGCCCGTGGTGCGCTTTACCCGTGTGCCGGTATGCAGCCGGATGCGCGGGTGGGTCTTTACCCGCTGGATGGTGTCGGCCAGGTAGGGACCGATGGGTTCTCCCTGCCAGGTGGCGTTGAGCAGGTTGGCCACCCCGCCCAGCTCGGTGGATTTTTCAACCAGCACCACCTCGGCCCCCTGGTCGGCCACGCCCAGCGCCGCCTCCATGCCGGCCACGCCTGCGCCGATCACCAGGGCGGTCTTGGTGATTGCCAGGCTCACCTGGTGCAACGGTTCGATGTGGGCCGCCTTGGCCACGGCCATGCGCACCAGATCCTTGGCCTTGGCAGTGGCTCGCGCCGGTTCGCTCATGTGTACCCAGGTGTTCTGGTCGCGGATGTTGGCCATTTCGAACAGGTACTTGTTCAGGCCTGCATCACGAATGGTCTCCTGGAACAGGGGTTCGTGGGTGCGGGGGGAGCAGGAGGCCACCACCACCCGGTTGATGCCCTTTTCGCTGATGATCTGTTTGATATGATCCTGCGAGTCCTGGCTGCAGGTGAACAGGTTGTCCTCCACATGGACCACGTGGGGCAGGCCGGCCGCATAGTCGCGAACCGCCGGCACGTCGGCGATACCGCCGATATTGATGCCGCAGTTGCAGACGAAGACGCCGATGCGCGGCCCCTGACCGGACACGTCCAGTTCCGGGGGCAGTTCGCGCTTGCGGGAGAGCGTCCAGCGGGAATCGGAGAGCAGACTGCTGGCGGCGGCGGCCGAGGCCGATGCCTCCATTACCGAATGGGGGATGTCCTTGGGCTCTTGAAATGCACCGCACACGAAGACCCCCTCACGGTTGGTGGCCACCGGCTTCAGGCAACCGGTCTGCGCGTGGCTGTAGTGGTTCAGGTCGACACCCAGCCGCCCGGCCAGGGATACGGCGTCGGGGTTGGGTGCCAGGCCCACGGAGAGGACCACCATGTCGAAGCGCTCTTCCATGTTGTTGCCCGACTCGGTGGCGTAGACGATGCGCAGCCGCTCGTCCTCGTCCGGGAACACCGAGTGGATGCGCGAGCGGATATGGCGCACCCCGTAGTCCTCCCGGGCCCGGTTGGTGTACTTGTCGAAATCTTTGCCGAAGGTGCGCATGTCCATGAAGAAGATCGCCGTATCCAGCTCTTCGTCACTGTGTTCCTTGGCGATGACCGCCTGCTTGTTGGCATACATGCAGCAGACCGACGAGCAGTACCCGTTGTCGCAGGCGTTGAGATCCCTGGACCCCACGCACTGGAGCCAGGCGATCTTTTTTGGCGGGCGGTCGTCCGACGGCCGGACCATGTGCCCCGCATAGGGCCCGGAGGCGGAGAGGATGCGCTCGAACTCCAGGCTAGTGACCACGTTGGGGTGACCGGCATAGCTGTAAGTCTGGTAAATGGACGGATCGAAGGGCGCGAAGCCGGGAGCCAGGATGACCGCCCCCACCTCGATTTCATGGATCTGCTCGGTCATTTCATGGCACACCGCTTCGGCCAGGCAGGCCGAGACGCACTGGTAGCATTCCGAGCAGACCCCGCAGGCCAGGCAGCGCTGGATTTCCCGCTGAACCGCGGCTTCGTCGAGTCCCAGCTGGACCTCGTCGAAGGTGGTTTTGCGCCCATCGGGCTCGGCCATGGGCATGGCCTGGCGCGCGATGGGCACTGCCGTGGAGAGGTCCACGTCTTCCACAGGGAACAACGCTGTGTCCCGGCCGGCGCCAAGGTCTTCGCCCGCCAGGTAGCGACGGATCGATTCGGCGGCGGTCTTGCCCGCGGCAATGGCCTCCACCACGGTTTTGGGGCCGGTGACGGCATCGCCGCCGGCAAATATGTCCGGATCGCCGGATTGCAGGGTCACCGGGTCCACGTTCATGGTTCCCCAGTCGCTCAGGGTGCAGGCGCATTCGTCGGTGAGGCAGGCCCAGTCCGATTCCTGGCCGATGGCCGGTACCACCGCGTCCACCTCGATGGTGAACTCGGAGCCGGCGATGGGTTCGGGGCGCCGCCGGCCGGAATCGTCGGGTTCGCCCAACTGCATGCGGATGCATTCGACGGCCGTGACCCGGCCGTCGGTTTCGACGACCCGCACCGGGTTGGTCAGGGTCATGATCTCGACACCCTCCTCCCGGCACTCTTGGATCTCCTCGGCGTTGGCCGGCATCTCCGCCTCGCTGCGGCGATAGATGATAAACGGCTTTTTAGATCCATTGCGCAGGGCGGTTCGCACCGAATCCATGGCCACGTTGCCGCCGCCGATGACCGCCACCCGGTCGCCCAGATCGATCCGCTCACCCAGGTTGGTGCGCAGCAGGTAGTCCATTCCGGGCCACACGCCTTCGTATTCCTCACCTTCGATGCCCAGCAGTTTGCACTCTAAGGAGCCGATGGCCATGAAAAAGGCCTTGTATCCCTGCTCGCGCAGCTGGCCGATGGTGGTGTCCGTTCCCAGGTCCACGCCGGTTTTGAATTCGACGCCCAGACCACGCAGCACCGCGATCTCCTCGTCGATGATCTCACGCGGCAGGCGGTAGGCCGGGATGCCCAGGGCCAGCATGCCTCCCAGTACGGTGTGCTTTTCGAAGACGGTCACCGCATACCCCTCGATGGCCAGGAAATAGGCGCAGGCCAGGCCGGCCGGACCGCTGCCGACCACGGCCACTTTTTCCGGTCTGGCCGCCTTCTTTTCGGGGATGAAAACAACATCGTTCTGCCTGGCCCAGTCGGCCAGGAACCGGTGCAGGGCCATGATGGAAACGGGTGCATCCACCTTGGTGCGCGTACAGGCGGTTTCGCAGGGGTGGTGGCAGACCCGGCCGCAGATGCCGGGGAAGGGGTGCTCGCTGCGGAACAGCTCGAAGGCCTCCTTGTATTTACCCTGGGCCATCAGGGCGATGCATCCCTGGAAACTGGGATTGGCCGGGCAGGCGGCCTTGCAGGGCGCCGTACCCTTTTTTTCGATGGTGTAGGCGGATGGCATGGCCTGGGGATAGCGCTTGAACGCGGCCTTGCGCTTGCCCAGGCCCTGGTCGAAGTCGTTGGACACGTCGATGGGGCACACCTTGCTGCATTCGCCGCAGGCCGTGCATTTTTCCATATCGATGAAGCGGGGTCGCTGGCGCAGGGTGACGGTGAAGTTGCCCGCCTCGCCTTCGATCGACTGGACGTCGGTCATGGTGTACAGGTCGATGTTCAGGTGGCGGCCGGCTTCCACCAGTTTGGGGGAGATGATGCACATGGCGCAGTCGTTGGTGGGGAATGTCTTGTCCAGCTGGGACATGACGCCACCGATGGCCGAGCTCTGTTCCGCCAGGACGACCCGGTAGCCGGAATCGGCCAGATCCAGCGATGCCTGTATGCCGGCGATGCCACCGCCGACGACGAGGATAGAACCTACAGTCTGTTTTGCCATATCTGTATCCTCCAATTCCTCAATTCCATAATCCAGATGTCAGAGGCCCGATGTCCGAAATCTGAAATCCGTCCTCCGTCTTCAGTCTTTCGATGTTCCCCCATAGCCTTTCCCTCTCCCCCAAGGGGGCGAGGGAACGCTACCACCAATCTGGGGAACGGGTTTGAGATTCTTGGTTTTGAGTTTGTGGTTTGCCGTTCACTGTTCACTGATCGCGTCTCCCCATTCCTCAATTCTGAATTCCGATCTCAGTCCCCAGCCTTCCGACCTCCGTTCTCATACTACAGCCCGTATCCAGCCAGGTCCGGTCCCAGGTAGCTGCGTTCGTTTTCACCGAGATTGCCCATGGCCAGACACATGATGGTCCACAGATGCACCACGTGGTATTCGCCGCCGTAGTGGTGGCCCATGTCCTCGATCTGGCTGTGGCAGTTGTGGCACGGGGCGATGACATACTTGGCGCCGGTGGCCATGACCTGGTCGAACTTGATTTTGCCGTAAGCCCGCCGTTCTTCGGTGAAGCCGCCCTGCAGGGCGCCGCCGCCGCCGCCACAGCAGTAGTTGTTGACCCCGCAGGGAACCATGTCCACGAAGTTTTCTTCCCCGACGACGGTTTTGACGACGAAACGAAGCTCATCGGCCATCTCCTCGCGCAGGGTCTTCCTGACGATGTTGCAGGGATCCTGGACCGTGAACTTGATCTTCAGGTCTCGGTTCCAGTCCGAGTTGACTTGGAGCTTGCCCTCCCGTATCCACTGGGCATAGAGTTGAATGATGCTGGTGAATTCAAACTTGTGGGGGATGTTGAACTTGCGCAATCCTTCCAGGATCGCAAAGTAGGAGTGCCCTCACTCGGTGTTGACCACCATCTTGCAGCCCAGGTTGTTGTCGATGTGGTCGACGAACTCCTCCATGATGTAGCGCCAGCCCTCCTCGTCGGCCAGGAACAGGCAGTAGTTCTCTCCTGCCCACATCACCGACGGGTAGGTCCAGTCGGCACCCACCAGGTGCAGAATTTTCCACAGGGGCCCCAGTTCATCCGGTTCGGTGACCGGCTCCCGGGAGTTCTGGTTGATGGCCATGTAGGCCCCCACCCGGTCTACCGACACCTGCATATCCTTAAAGTCGGGCTGGGTCTCGCGGATCTCCTCAGCCACGTCCTCCACGGTCCAGATGAAATCTTCGGTGGGCACGCCCATGGCGTTGCCGGCCCGGATGTGCTGGTCGCAGGATCCGCGGATGCCCTTGGGGCGCTTGTCACGGGGCCAGGCACCGCGCATGTTGTAGACCAGTTTGGGGATGTTGATTTTCATGGGGCAGGCATTCACGCAGCGGGCGCACATGGTGCACACCCAGGCCCACTTGGATTTTTTAACCTCCTCGTCCATGCCCAGGTTCACCATGCGCAGGAGCTTGCGCGGGTCCATGTTCATCAGGCCGGATGCAGGGCAGCCGCCGGTGCAGGTGCCGCAGGTCATGCAGCGATCCAGCAGGGCATCGGGCACCTTGTCCAACACCGCTTCCTTGAATTCACACTCCAGGTCGTCCAGTTCGATGGGTGACGTCATGGCAATGACCTCCTCGACCACACAGGTGGTTGGGTTGAAGGTGGAAGGCTGAAAGAGCGGATACCAGCGCCTCTGGCAAGTAACCGGCAGCCCTCGGTCTAACTCCTTAATTGGCCTTATATTCGGCCGGCCATGTTGGCGCGGCATTGCGAGACAGGTTGCCGTTGGCGCGAATCAGTGTGTGAGCATCGGCTTGGAGAAGGCCCGCCGGACAATTCTGCCCATGGATGGGAGCGACGGGACCGACCGGTAAATTCACTTTTTTTCATCGTATTCTGCAGGATATGCAGCGAACGTTGCCCGGGCAACGGCAGTTCCCCCGGGAATCAACGCTCACAACACCATTGACGGTCAGATCGAGGTTGAATAACTGAAGCCCAAGCGGTCAATTGTATTGGCCTTCAGCACTGTTAACACAGACAATTTCTACTTAGGGTTCATTCAAAAATGGTAGATTTTAGTCCAGGGCAAGGCCGCAGCGCCCTTGAAACCGCAGGCGTAGCAGCGCTACGTCGAGGATATCAAGAGCGGGAGAATGCCGTCCTGGTGCAAAAGATGCCATTTCTGGATGAATCCTACCTTATTTTGGCCGCGTCTAAATACGGCTGGATCTTGTCGATGCCGCCCAGGGTGATGATGTGGACACCGTCGCAAAGGTCGCGCAGCCCCTTAATCGTGTCGGCGAACAGTTCGATGCTGGCCTTCTGCTTGCTGGGAGCCTTGTCCAGCTTCTGGATGACCCAGTCCGGGACCAGGCCGGCCTTGAAGTGCCGGTTGATGAAGCGGGCCATGGCGGCGTTTCTGAGCAGCATCACCTCGGCGATAACCGGAACACCGAAGGTCTTGACCTGCCGCAGGAACCGCTGGAACTGATCCAGGTCGAAAATAGGCGTGGTCAGAAAGTATCCGGTGCCCAGCCCGCGCATGGTCTCCATCTCCTGCATGCCCTGTTTGGGGACACTCTTGCCCCAGAGGGACTCAACGCCGGAGCCCATGATGAACTCGACCTTTTGTTCCAGCTGCTTGCCGTCCACCGTCCGCCCGTCCTTCAGGTGTTCCAGAACGGATGCCAGTTTGCCCGAATCCACGTGGAAGAACATGGTTTCCTGCAGGCTCTCGCCGGAGATGCGGTAATCCTCGGTGAACACGAGCAGGTTCTCCACGCCGGACTCGTGGGCCTGGGTCAGGTCCTTCTGCAGCTGGATGCGGTTCTTGTCCCGGGTGGTGGTCTGATAGATGGCGTCGAAGCGGTTCTGGTTGAGCAGTTCGCAGGTGCGGATGCTGTCGCCCACGACACCCTCCAACTCAACCTCGGCAATCGAGACGCCGTCCATGCGACCCCGGATCCGTTTCAGGTTCTCGACCAGCGCTTCGGGATCGTCGTCGCCCATGGGGGCCTGGACTTCCGAGGTAACCACAAATTTCTTTTTTTCCAGCGCTTCCTTGAGTTTCATGCTACGCCTCCTTATTGATGGCCGAAACGCGATTCGGACGCCTACTTCAGGTCCAGCAGCCGGGCAACCTCCTCCTTGAGCTGGGGCAGGGGAAGCGGCTTGGAAAAGCAGATGTCGGCACCGTGGCCCTTCATCTCCTTGAATTTCTCCTCGTCCAGGTAGGCGGACAGGACGATGATCTTGGTCTCCTTGGTGGCCTCGTTTGATTTGATCTTGCGGCACACCTCGTTGCCCTTGATGTCCGGCATCATGATGTCCAGGATCATCAGGTGCGGGTGGAAGTGGTTGACCTGCAGGCCAGCCTCGAATCCGTCCGACGCGCTGATCACCTCGTAGTCGAATTCGTCCTCCTCCAGTGCCTGCACGATGGTTTCCACGATGATGGGATCGTCGTCCACCACGAGGATGCGCTTGCGTTCATCCTCGATCTCGGTATCCGGGATGGGGATGCCCTGGCCGCGCATGAACGCCTCCATGTCGCTGCGCTTGATGCGCCGGTGTCCGCCAACGGTTTTGTAGGCCTTGATGTGTCCGGCCTCGATCCAGTTGATGATGGTTTTCGAGGAAACATTGCAGAACTTGCTGGCCTTGAAGACGGTAAGTGTATCCTCCATTTTCCAATCCCTCCTTCGAACGAGTGGTGGTTTCATACGGTTTGGAACGGCCTGGTCGTAAACGGCGTACCCGGTCTCAAACCGACCGGTGGGCATGTTTCTGATCCGGGATGGATGGTCGCTTCCTGCACGATGATCGTGAGCAGGCTGGGTTGCATGTGGATACCAGGATGGCGGTTCAACCTGTCGATGCTGAAGCGACTGAAAAAAGGATTGCTATTAACAGCCCTGGTAACATCTAAAACATGGTCGCCATGGGTTGTCAATAAAAAAATGAAAAAAACATAAAAACAATAATAACTAAATCAATACAGGCATAATAGGTATAGTAATTATAGTAATTTTATATAATATAGATATAAACAAGGTGGCCTCGTTTTTTAAATTTGACGAAAACAGGCCTGGGTTCGTCTGGCGGGATGTGACTGTCGTCTTTCCGGCAGGATGTCTTGTCGACTGATGCGGGGGCGGGCGAGGCACCGGCGGAAGACTCTCGACGGGTTTTTTCAAAGGGCTGAGCGCTGAAACCGTGGCAATAAGACAAAAGGAGGGGCTGGGTGAGCCGGCAGGTTGCCATGGCCCGAGATGGCTTAAATGCTGGACAATGAATATCGAGCGCCCGCTGTTCGCCTGCGGCAGGCTTGATGGACGCTGGTTTTGCTGATCCGCAGCGGCCTACTTGATCCCGTGAAGGGGGGTCATTCCGGCTTCACCCCGCTGACGGCCTGCATTCGAACAATTGTTCATTGACCGGGGTGCCCCACCCGCTGCCTTTTTGCTGACAGGCCAGGCTGAACCCGACGCTCTCGTACAGGTGCCTGGCAGCGTCGAGGCCCTCGAAGGTCCAGAGAAAGATTTTCGGGTAGGCTTTTTCCACGCAGAACTCGACCGCGCGGTGGATCAACTGCCGACCCATCCCTTTGCCGCGCAGGGCATCGGAGAGGATGAACCACCTCAGGTGGGCACCTTTGTCTGCAGCATGGGTGCCGTCGATGGCCAGGCCGCCTTCGACCCGGCCAGCGACGGTGGCCAGCCATATGGCATCCCGTTTTGCGTCGTAGGCCCTGAGAAACGCCGACAGCTCCGTGGCGACCTTGGCTTCGAAGAAAAGGTCGAATCCCCACTGCTCGGCATAGTAGGTGCCATGCAGCTCGGTGATCCGGCCGATGGCCCCCGGGAGGTAACCCCTTGTGACGGTGACGGTTGGGTCAGGCGCCATGGCTGAAAAACTCCTTGTAGATGCGGTAGTGCCGGGTTTTTTGGTAGGCCGTGGGTGCGATGGATCGCTGGTTGAAATCATACACCGATGCGCCCGGGCATGACATCAGAATCGGCGAATGGGTGGAGATGATGAACTGGGCGTGGCCGGCGGCGCTCATTGCCGTCAACACCTGCAGCAGTCGCAATTGCGTTTCAGGCGACAGGGCGGCTTCGGGTTCATCCAAAAAGTGCAGCCCTTTGACCTGGTAGATGGATCGGAAATAAGCCATGCAGGATTGCCCGTGGGATTGGGTGATCAACGATTGGCCGCCGAAATAGTCCAGCAGGCCCGGATTGCCGGTCGCCCACTCGTCGACCAGCTGGGAGAAGTTCCGAAACAGCTCGGGAGAAAAAAAGGACCCGGGCACCGCACCGTCGGCCCACTCGACGTCCAGCGACAGGTGCAGCATGTTTTCGTACCGGTTGGCCTTGTATCGTGCCCGGTGCATGCCTTCCCAGATGTGGATATTGCACCGCCGGCACAATGCCTTGAGCAGGGTCGATTTGCCGGTGCCGTTCTCGCCGGTGAAAACGGTCACCGGCGCCGGAAAGTCAATGGTCCGGGTATGCTGGATGATCGGCAGGTTGAAGGGATAGGCCTCGGTTGTCGGGAACCGGTCCTGGGCAATGTGTACGCTTTTCAAGTGCATGAATGGACTCCAGTGGTTTTGCCGGCGGCTGCCTGTGCATCCTGTCCCGGTTGCGATGAAACCTGCGGGCCAACCCGCTTTGGACCTCTTTTCCACAGGCCGGTTAAAGCGGAAGCCGCCGCTCCTGTCAACTGCGGATCGGTTGCCGGCATGCGCATAGGCAATCCCATGTCAGCGTTTCAGGACAATTCCGGCGGGATGCCGGGAACCATACGGCGGGTCGTGATACCCCACGGGAAAATCCGTTAGACTGAAAATCGGCAGCGATCGGATGGGCGTGCCGCTGCCGGTTGGAGCGGAGGTCCCGATGTCCCGGGAGCTGCAACAGGCCGCCCCCCGGCAAGGCTTTGCGGCGGGCCTGTGCGACGCTCTGCCTGCCGGATGCCTGCGTGGGGTCTGGGTGGCCGGCAGCCCGCCGGCGCAAGACCTGGCCGAGATCGACTGACTCCGGCCTGCCGGCCAGGCAGTGAGCCGTCGTTGATGGGGACGCAATCAGGTAACTTGCGCGAATTTCCGAAAAATAGTATTCAACGAATAAACACCATCTATATATCTCCTGCCGGAAAAAGCAATTCGACCCAGACCACCCGCTTTTTCTTGACAAGGCCCCGTCGAGCTTCTAAGAGGGGCACGATTTTAAGGCGGCGGTTTGAGCATGCGGCCGCGCACGAGCGTTGAACCCACGTT
>NZ_JBUOIV010000096.1:0-10629 GCF_055467485.1 Desulfosarcina sp.
CAAGAACTATCTGACCGGGGCGATTGCGCCTTATCTCGAAAATATGAGGTTTTCCTGCCGGCTGGTGGAAAACCCGGCCAATCCCCGGCTGCCGTTTTTAATCGGCCAGCGGCTGGAAGGCGAAAACCTGCCCACGGTACTGATCTACGGCCACGGAGACACGGTGCTGGCCATGGACGGGCGCTGGCGCGACGGGCTTGCACCCTGGCAGTTGATCCAGGAGGGAGAGCGCTGGTACGGCCGCGGCACCGCCGACAACCTGGCGGCCCTGGCCTGCGTTTTGGCAGAACGGCAGCCCCTGGGATTCAACGTCAAGGTGTTGATCGAAATGGGAGAGGAAATGGGTTCGGCCGGGCTGCACCAGGTCTGCGGGCGGGAAAAAGAGACCCTGACGGCCGATGTGCTCATCGCTTCGGACGGACCGCGCATCGACCCGCAGCAGCCGACCATTTTCGGCGGCAGCCGGTCCTATTATAATTTTGATTTGCGGTGTAATCTCAGAAACGGCGCTCATCATTCCGGCAACTGGGGCGGGCTGCTGGCCAATCCGGGGATCATCCTGGCCAATGCCATCGCCTCGATGGCCGATGCCCGGGGCCGCATCCTGGTCGAGGGGCTCAAACCGGCCGGCATTCCGGATTCCGTCAAACGGGCCCTGGCCGAGCTGGAGGTCACCGGCCGCCAGGGTCCCGCCATCGACCCGAACTGGGGTGAGCCCGGACTGAGCCGAGCTGAAAAGGTATACGGCTGGAACACCCTGGAGGTGCTGGCCTTTGAGTGCGGCAACCCGGCCGCACCGGCGCACGCCATCCCGCCCAGCGCCTGGGCCCGAATGCACGTGCGGTTCGTGGCCGGCTGCAATCCCAATGATTTCGTTGCGGCCGTTCGAAAACACCTGGACGATCATGGGTTTACGATGATTGAAATCGTGCCGCCCCGTGAAACCTGGTATCCGGCCACCCGCATGGATCCGGATAACCCCTGGGCCCAATGGGCCATTTCATCGCTGCAGAGGACCAGCGGACAAAAGCCGGCTTTTCTACCCAACCTGGGCGGAACCATACCCAATGACGCCTTCAGCGATGTTCTCGGGATGCCGACCATCTGGGTGCCCCATTCCTACGGCGGCTGCTCGCAGCACGCACCCGATGAACATCTACTGGCCCCCATTGTCAGGGAGGGCCTGCAGATCATGGCCGGTCTGTTTTGGGACCTGGCGGAAAACTCCTCCGGCCAACCTAATCGCTGCGGTAGTTAAATCAGCGGCTAACGGTAGCGCATGGCTGCGGCTCGGATAAACCACATAAGCGCTACGCTATTTGATGAATTTTCAGGCGCTGCAGTTATGCCCGATGGGCTTGTTTAAAAGATGATCATTGAGCACCCGCCTGCCATGAATAATACGGTGAATTCTTACGATCATTCATTCTGGAGACAAATGGTCAGCGTAGCCCAGCCATATATAAAGGCATTGCGGGCAGGTCGAACATCCAATCCTTCAAAGGCGGACTGAAAGCATCGAACGTTCAATAATGACGGCTCTGTCCCATCGTAGGGTCGGCCACCGTGCCGACCGGTTTTGGCGGGCACGGTGGCCCGCCCTAAATTTTTGTCATAAACGGTTTCATGTGAGGGTTCCGGTATCAGTGATTTATGGCGCTATATCCTGACACCTGACACCTGAACACTGAAACCTGAAAGCTTCAGATTCTGACAACATGTTGCCACCATATCAGCTTCTCAGGGCAATACACCATCTCTCGGCTTGAATAACCATGAAACAGAAAACCGTCGCGTCAAAATTCAATCTCCTGATCGTGTTGTCCGTCGTCATCTCGATCATGGTTTCCTCGGTGACGATCACCCTGTTTTTGCTGCAACAATATTCCGCGGACGTGATCGAAAAGGACAAACTGCACCTGAAAGGCCTCGCCAGCAGCGTCAAGGGATTTGTCGACCATGCCTTCACTTTGAACTACCTGCTGTCGATTAACCCCGAAATTATCGAACACGTGGCAGCCGCCCCGCGGGACTGGTCGCGGCGCGCGGCGGCTTACAACCGCGAATATGACACCTCATCGGGTATCAAAGACAACAGTGGACCGGCCCTGCTGGTGAACATCCAGAAACACTATGATTTTGTGGAACTCTTTTTTGTGCAGGATGCTTCCGGCGACCAGACCAGCCGCAGCTTCGGCCCGCTGGGCCACCGAGGGCAGCGCTGGTGGTTTCGCAAAATAACGGAAAATCGAAACTACCGTCCTTTCATGTCCAAGTCATACTACTCGATGACCGGTGACAAACCGGTGGCCTCCGCATTCCATCCGATTTATAAATACAACCGCTTCATCGGCGTTATGGGCACGGACATCAATTTCGACGAACTGCAGCGGATGGTTCAAAACTACCTGGACGCCAAAGACCTGTATGCCGTTGTCATCGACACCGAAGGGGCCATTATCGCGCATCCCGACCGCAATAAACTGCGCGAGCTCTACAATCTGAATAAATTGACCAAAAATGTGCTCATCCGGGATGCGGCCGGAGGGTCTATCCAGGATAAAACCGGCTACCACCAGACCAAAGAAGTTAAATTGGATTGGGACCCCCGGGTTTCAAAGATCGTCGCCGATGCGTTGAGCGGCAACAGCGGAATGGCCGAAAACGTCCGGCTGGAAAACAGCAAAACCACCATTTACTATGAACCCATTGATCTGCTCGGAAAATCATCCGATGATCATTATTCGCTGCTGCTGATCCGGGACAACTCCTCGCAGGTCAAAGCCAAACTCACCATCATCGCCTTTGTGCTGCTGTTCACCGCCCTGGCGCTGTTCGCTTTTATATTTTTTTTCCGGATTCAGTTTCGCAAAATCGTCCTGAATCCCCTGGAGAAGCTGGCGGAATCCATGCGAGACGCCCAAATCGCCGATCCCAAAGACCTCCAACTGGGAACCCATGATGAATTTCAGCTGCTGGGGGATACCTACAATCAGATGCGGCGGCACCTCAGCCGGGCCAATGCAAAATTATCCGAGATCAATGAGCGGTTGGAGCATCGCGTCGACAAGCGCACGGACGAGTTAAAACGGCTGAACCAAGAATTGCTGGCGGACATTGCCAAACGCGAACAGGTTGAAGAGGCCTTGCAGCAAAGCGAGGGGCGGTATCGCTCCCTGGTGGAAAATACGCTGGACGGCTATTTTATCTGCCAGATCCCTTCCGGGCGCTTCCTGTTTTTAAACCGCAGAATCTGCAGCCTGTTCGGCTATACCATGGAGGAAGGACTCGCGGCGACCCTGTGGGATGTGATCCGTCCCGCCGACCGCGATACCATCACCGGCCTGATCCAGGAGCGCTTGGCAGGCAAGTTTATGCGCTATGACCGGCAGGTTTACCAGGTCATCCGCAAGGATGGGTCCACATTCCGGGCGGAAGTCTCCACCTCGCTGGTCACATTTCAGGAGCAAACCGCCATCCAGGGTGTTTTGCGGGATGTCACCGAACAGGAACAGCTGCAGGATCAGCTGCAGAAAGCCGAACGCATGCAGGCCATCGGCACCCTGGCCGGCGGCATTGCCCACGACTTCAACAACCTGCTGATGGGCATCCAGGGCCGAACCTCGTTGATGCTGCTGGACACGGATGAGTCTTTGCAGCACTACGAGCAGCTCAAAGGAATCGAAGACCACGTCAAGCGGGCTGTGGAACTCACCAATCAGCTGCTCGGATTCGCCCGGGGCGGCAAGTACCAGGTTGCACCGGTCGATCTGAACCAATTGATCGAAAAAAATGCCGGCATGTTTGCTCGCACCAAAAAGGAGCTGTCGGTCAATCTCAAACTCCAGGAAAATATCTGGTCCGTGGAAGTCGACAGCAGCCAGATCGACCAGGTGCTGTTGAACCTGTATGTCAATGCCTGGCAGGCCATGCCCGATGGCGGTCAGCTGTATATCCAGACCGAAAACGCCATACTCGAGGACAAATTCACCAGACCGTTTAACGTTGAACCGGGAAATTATGTCGCGATATCCATTACCGATACCGGGGTCGGCATGGATGAAAAAACCCGCAAACGAATTTTCGACCCGTTTTTTACCACCAAGGAAAGAGGTCGGGGTACCGGGTTGGGGCTGGCATCGGCCTATGGTATTATCAAAAACCACGATGGCATCATCACCGCCCAAAGCGAACTCGGCAAAGGGACCACATTTACCATTTACCTGCCGGCTTCGGACAAACCCGTCCGCGAAGCTGAAGCCGAGTCCGAAGAACGATTGACGGGAACCGGCACTATTCTGCTGATCGATGACGAGGATATGATTCTGGAGGTCGGCAAAGCCTTGCTGGAGAAACTGGGATATCAGGTTCTGGTTGCCGCGGGCGGCAGCGAGGGCCTTGAGATTTACCGGCAGGACAGAGCCAAAGTAGACCTGGTAATTCTGGATGTGATTATGCCTGAAATGAACGGTGCTGAGACATATGAACGGTTAAAAGAAATCGATTCCCGGGTCAGGGTGCTTTTTTCCAGCGGATACACCATGGACAGTGTGGCCGATGATATTTTAAAGCAAGGCGCCCATAGCTTCATTCAGAAACCATTTGATGTCAAACAATTGTCTCACAAGATCCGGGAAGCCCTGCAGGCTTCCGATTCGCCAATATAGGCTTCAAATGATGAGATCCCGCCTCCCTGCCCACTCGCCGGAACGTCCTCATGTTTGCAAAAAAAATATCAAGTAATTTAAAACACTATAATCCGAAAGGGGCGAGTCTGCACTTGACCTCTAATTACCTCTCGCAGACGCAAAGGCGCTAAGGTTTCTCTGTTTTTCTTTGCGTCTTGGCGTCTTTGCGAGACAATTCAATAATTTCGTCTCAGTACAATGATTTCAAATAGATGCTATAAAGAATGACTTAGCCCTATTTATGCCCGACGGAATACCATGCTGCGGGCATCGAACTGTAAAATATCGTAAAATATTGTCAAAATAAGTAAAAAGGAGTAAAAAAAAGTAAAATAGTGTAAACTGTTGTAATGTTACGAAAAAAATTGATTTGGTGCTTGCTATTTTTCTGTCAAACTGGTATTTGGTCGTTCACTGAAATGCATCCGGTCGGAAATGCAGAAAATTGACCGATAGTGATTAAGTTCGAGCAGCGCCCGACATGAATATATTGAATCCTGTTTTACGATGAAGAACCGGACCCGAATTCAACGTTGCGAAAGATCTGACCGGGCATGTTTTCAAGCGCAAAACCCGCCACCACCCTCAGGAATCAACACCCTTTATTCCCGCCGTTTACATACCATTTCTAATTATGAAATGATCGAGGCTGATTAAGCCGTGATTGCCTATATTCGTGAACACCGATATGCGGAATCAGACGATTGGTGAGGATATCCAACCGTATTCACGGAGAATGTCCCCCAACAAGATCGAAATTAGAAAAATCCAACTGCCGGATACGACACCGGCGGCTCGCGTTTAAACGTTAATGGCAATACACCACGAAAAGGGGGTTGGCTTGTTTTCGATTGCATGCCGCAAAAATAGACAATGGGGCCTTTTTCGGGCTTTTTGGCTTGGCCTGTTCTTCCTGACCGGATGGGTTTCCAGTGTGAATGCCGAGGTGGATATCGATATCCGAACCGCCGGAGACCTGTGGACAAACCAGAATGAGGTCTTCTACAAGGTTGTTATTCAGGACTGCAGCGATCTGACTTCCCTTGAAGTGAGCGCAGGCGACACCCAGTTGACGGCTTCGCCATCCGAGGCTGGCCGTCTGGCGGGCTCCTCCACCGGTTGTGAATTTGCGTTCTCAGGAACCGGCAGCGAGCGCTATCATCCCCAGGTTACCCTCCAGTTTGTCAACGGACCCAGCCGGGTTCACCATGAAGTCTTTGAGGTCGAAAAAAATGCTCCCCGGATTGCTTTCGAGGGGGTCCATCTGGTCGACATCGACGGCGCCCAGTACCTGGTCATCAACGTAACGGCCCAGGACGATGTCGATATCAGCTACGTCGGGTTTTCCGCCACCGGTCTGCGCGCCTCGGACCTGCGGGCGGCCGGCGGCGTGGTGGCCCGGGCCCGGGAGCAGGCCTTTGCCGCCACCGGGGGCCGGCAGCGGGTGTATCCGGTCCGTGACGATCAGCAGGAGTTTGAACTGGCGCTTGAAGTCACCGCCGAGCTCAGTGCCGCCGCCATCGCCCACGACGGGGTCGTTCTGCTGGATGCCGTGGCCGTCGATGCGTCAGGCAACCAGGCCGCCCTGTCTAAAATATCCTTTACCGGCGAAGATGTCGTCGAAGCCGCCGCGAATCTTCAGGTGCAGCCGGCCCGGATCTTTTTCTCCAACCTGCTGGAGACGGCCACGATCACGCCTTCGGTGGATTACCAGTTCCGGGGGCGCACACCGCTTCCCGGCCCCGGTACCGGGGTGAGCTACAGCTCTTCCCATCCGGATCTGATTGCCGTAACCACCGGCGGCATCGTCTATCCCCTGGCCGAAACCGCCGCAGCGGATGTTTCGATTACCGTGACATATCCGGACCTGGATCCGGTGACCGTACCGGTTCAGGTCGATCTGAGCAAATACCTGGCCGGCCTTAAAGTGGAGCCCTTGAACGCCCTGGGCCAGTGGGTGCTCGAGCGGCTGAACGGGTGGTTTGCCTGGCCCCATTTCCTGGGGGTCTTTGACGACGACAGCGAATCTGAAATCAGCTCCCAGTTTGCGCTGGAGTACAGTTTAGATGAAGGCGCCACCGGAATCATCGAGATCGATCCCACCCACGGCCTGCGGGCCAGGGCCATTGTACCGCCTTCCACCCCGGTTCAGCTTACCGTGCGGTTGAAGCATCAGCCGGACATCCTGGCCCGGGTGCCGGTGCTGGCCGTCGACGCCCTGCCGTCGGTTCAGCTCGACCTGCCCGCCCAGCTCCGGGCCGGCAGCACCCTGGTGCTTTCTGCGGATGCCAGCGATGATGTCGGCGTGTCGGAGGTCCGCTTTTTCATGAACGGTGGCGAGGTCGGCACCCGCCGGCAGCCGCCCTATGAACTTGCCCTGGAGATACCCGAGACCCTGATCAACGAAACCCAGGTGTTTCGTGCCGCCGCTCTGGATACGGCCGGGCAGCAAATCCAAACCCCGGACCTGCCGGTCAAGGTGGTGGCCGATCTCAAAGTCCAGGTCCCCGAGGTCGACGTCGAGTTGCCGGCGGCCATGCAGCGGTTTGTGGAGGGCAGTCCCATCCGCTGCCAGGTGGCGCTGGACACCACCGGCAGCTATTCCGGCAGCGGCATTTCCTACGTGGAATTTTTCCTGGACGGCAAGCTCATGGGGGAGAGCCACTTTCCCCTCTACGAAGAGCGCTCCGTCGGCCCGGGGCAAACCGCGACTTTTGAGATCTGGCGCGTTGACGGCCTGGTGGGGGCCGTTTCAACCAGCGAGACCAGCCTGGCGTTTCATGCCGTCACCCACACCCGCAGCGGCGGCCGGGGCAATACCGAGGCCCGTTTGATCCGCGTTATCGAAAACAGCCCGCCGGCGGTCGCGATCACCGCGCCGGTGCCGGGGGCCTCTGCCAGCGTCGGACAGACCGTCGATCTGGTTGGCGAACTGGCCGACGACACCCTGGCGCTCGGGATGAGTGTGGCCCTTTACCTGAACGGGGAGGCCGTGGACTTCCTTCGCTATGAAGAGGCGGGCAAGCGCTTTGCGGGCAGCTTCGGCGTTCAGAAAGCCAGCCACACCTTTGCCGTTCCCGTGGTGGAAGAGATGCTGGGAACCACCCTGCGGTTGCACCTGGAGGCGGTCGATTTTCACGGTCTGGTTTCAAAGTCAGAGGAACTCGTGCTGCCGGTCAAAGCCGATCACCCCCCCAACATCGCCATCTCCCATCCGGTGGACGGCGCTCATTTTGTGGCCGGGCTGCCCATCGAAATTCGGGCCGACGCCACCGATGACATCCGCGTGCAACGGGTGGATTTTTATGTGTCCGACCGCCTGGCCGGATCGGACACCCGCCATCCTTACAGTTTTCAATACGAAACCCTGGCGGGCCTGACACAGGAACAGTCCCTCAAGATTTTTGCCATTGCCATCGACAGCCGCAGCCAGCAAGCCCGCAGTGCCGATGTATTTGTGACCCTGGGAAAAGATGAACAGCCGCCGGTGGTCAATTTCGTGTCACCGGAAATTACCGCCACCGAGGGAGGAGATCCCCTGGCCGAAGTGATCGAAGACAGCGAAGTCGTCGTCAAGATCGCCGGCTATGACAACGTGTCCGTCGATCGCCTCGAACTGCGGGGCATCGAGCAGCAGGGCAGCCAGTACGTTCTGACCGGCAACCCGGAGCATGTGCTGGCCGGCGATGCGTTTGCGCCCCAGCAGATACCGGGGGCCCTGCACGCCTTTTCAGCGCTGAAACTGGTGCGGGTGCCCTTGTTTTCCGGCGCAGCCGGCATCGCCCATGACCGCTACCCGGTGGCGGTGACGGCCTTCGACCGCACGGGCAATTCATCCACGACATCCATGGTGATCGCCGTCGGTCCGGATCATGATCCCTTCATCGTTCACGTCGGCAGCGACCGGGAGCGCTATTTTGCCAGGGACACGGTGACGCTGGATATTCAAGCCCGCGATGATCGGGCCGTCACGGCCCTGGCGGTGGATTATTATTTGGATGGTGCGGCCACCAGCCTTCAGTCAACCGGCAAGACCCTCAACATCCCGGCTGCCAATGTCCAGGAATCCTTTGTTCTGGACCTGGCGGCCCTCGGTCTCAGCAACGACGCCCACACGATCCGGGCCGCCATCGTGGCCGTTGACAACCGCGGCCGGCGGTCGGATGCGGCCGGACCGTTTAACTTCGAATTCCCGGTCGCGGCGGACACCCGCGGGCCCCTGGCGGGCATCAGCCAGCCCATCCAGGGCGCCAACCTGTATCATGGCGAAGCGGTGACCATCCACTGGAAAGCCGTCGACGAGTCGCCGCTGGACGCCATCCAGTTTCTGGTGGACGGCAGTCCCATCCATTCCCGCAATCTCAGCATGCGCAGCCAAGACGGCCAGTTTTCCTACACGCTGCCCGCAGCGGGGGATGAATTGTTGATCAACCTGGTGGCAACCGATGTTTTCGGCAACCCATCGAGCACCGAATGGCGCTACTCCCTGGTCAGCGACGAGCCGCCGCAGATTTCGATCCGCAATCCGGCCCAGGGGTCGCGCCTGACCGAGGGCGAGCAGTTTACCCTGACGGCCGCGGTGACCGACAACCGCGCGGTGCAATCGGCGGTGTTCTTCATCCAACAGGACGGTCAAACACTTTTTTCGAAAACATTTTCTGCGGCTGCCGTGGCCTCGGCCCAGGCCGGGCAGTACCTGTCGGCCGGCATGCGGGTGCCCCACCGGCCCGAGGGACAGGAGGCCCCCATCACCATCGGGGTGCGCGCCACTGATGATGCCGGTTTGAGCGCCGAAGCGCTGCTTGACATGGAGATTCTCGATGACCTGGAGGCCCCCCGCATCAGCCTGGACCGGCCGGACGGCCCCTTCCGCTTGACGCCCGGCACCTCCTTTACGGTGGAGGGCCAGGGCGACGACAATTTTTATATCGCGGATCTGGTCCCGGTTCTGATAGACAGCCAAGGCAATGAAAAGATATTCAGCTGGTCCGCCTTCTCGCGCAATGACCGCCTGGAAACCGTGCGGGTTCCCAATCCCAAATCCTTCGGCTCGGTGATCGTGGGCCAGCGTTTCTACATGGATTTCAAAGCCCGCATCAAACTGCCCCTAAACTACCTGGAGCATGTCGGTGAAACCTTTGCCTTTGTGGTCAAAGCCCGGGACCACGGCATCAACACCACCGCCACGCCTGGCATCGACATTACGATCCTGGGCGATGAACAGGCCCCGCAAATCCATATCCTCGAGCCGCCGGAAACCGTGTATGAGCAGCAGCCCCTGACGGCCGAAGTCCAGTTCTCGGACAATATTTCCCTGAGCGCCTACAGGGTTTACATCGAGGATGATCCCGATCAAATGCTGGCCGATGTCAGTGGATTGAACACCACCTCAGCCGCTACCGGAGAACTGGCCATCGATCTGTCGGCCTATGATCCCCTGGATGAAACCGGCAGCCAGTTTGTGCTGGTGGCCGAGGCGCTCGATGCCTACGGCAACCAAGCCCGTGAAATCCGGGTCGTGCATATCAAGCCGGATCAACCGCCGCGGCTGTCGGTGGTCGATGAATTGCCGGCCGACGACCTGATCAAAGGCAGCGTTGCCTTTCAGACCATCCGCATTGAAGACGATTATGTCACCCAGGACGCACCGCTGCGCCATTTTCCGGTATACACCTCTTTAAAAGGCCTGAGTGGATCGGGCAGCCGTGACCCCGCCGGGCACGTCCTGGAGGCGGACGGTAAGCCCATCCCCTACATTACCTTCGGCTACACGGCGGCCGACGACCGGCCCGTCCGGCTGCTGGTCAGGGGTCGGCCATACATTGAGGCCGCCGCCGGGCAGCTGACCGTCTGGCCCGCCCCGACCGAGGCCCTGGACGGCGACAACCATCTCAAGCTCGATGTCGGCCCCGGCTCCCCGTACACGGTGACCTATCGCATC
>NZ_JBUOIV010000097.1:0-10617 GCF_055467485.1 Desulfosarcina sp.
GGCTGCTGCCTGGGCCTTGCCTTCAGGGGTTGTCAAATCCCATGCCTGCTCATTCCCCCAAAATTTTGCGGCAGCAGCCCGAAAGACGTCGG
This sequence comes from Desulfosarcina sp., assembly GCF_055467485.1. NCBI lineage: Bacteria > Pseudomonadati > Thermodesulfobacteriota > Desulfobacteria > Desulfobacterales > Desulfosarcinaceae > Desulfosarcina > Desulfosarcina sp. The sequence goes on from NZ_JBUOIV010000097.1 coordinate 93, forward strand.
AAGATACGGGTGAAGATTTAGGATCGGCCTGATGCATGGCCCAAAATCCGGTTAAGCGACTTATTTCATGGAGCATCGCAATCGGCTGTCTGGGTTCCAGCGCATACAACAATCCGTTCGTAAGGTATTCACGGGCAGAGTAAGTCGCACCGTCACCGACACCGGACACTTCATTTGAAAAATGAGCCCTGGCCCCTTCACCGAGCCTCTCCCCGGCTCGTAGAAGACCTTCGGCCAAAATATCGCCGAAACCTTCCCGATGGGCGATCATATTGGAAAGGTTTTCAAAAAACTCGAGCGAGCCAAGCTTTGAGATGTCGAGCCCGGTATCTTTATGGCTGAGGTATCCCGCCTTATAGCAGGCCTCCAGCCACTGAATGATATTGTACATTTCCATGGTGCAGATCGACAGATCGTTGCATATCCCGGTCGCATCAACAGCCGTTTCGGCAGACTCACCCGGTCTTGCCATTACCCAGGGAAAATAAACGAACATGGCTTGACATTTTCTCACATAATCTTTACCGGATGCGGTTCGCAACGTATTTCTCATGATGCAATCGAGGCCACATTGATAACAGGATGCCTTTCCGGTGCGGCGAACCTGTTCTTCGGGAAAAGGAATAAAAAGAGGGTCGCGTTTGTTAAGATGGATGACCAGTTGGTTGAGCTCTTTCAATTTTCCGGGATCCGCCACCAGTGGGCTTCCGGTGCCCAACACCGCTATGGCCTTGAGATTTTTTGACCCCATCACCGCCCCGAACCCGCCGGTGGCACTACCCTCGTTGTCTGTCATCAAGTTGGCACTGCGGCACATATTTTCACCGGCCACACCGGTCGTTATATATCGAACGTTTTTTCCGTGGGTTGCCTTTAAAATATCCCTTACAGAATAAACGCCCTTGCTCCAAATCATGGATGCATCTAAAATTTGGATTTTCCCATCATCAATCCAGAGATAAACCGGCTTCTGAGACCGTCCTGAAATGACAATGCCATCGTAACCGGCTTTTTTTAGATAGGGCCCAAAAAAACCACCGAGGTTACCGTAACAGAATCCCTCCGGCAATAGCATTGGCGATTTTCCGGCAACAACGAACCGCGAAGCGCCCTGGGCACCGGTAGCCCCCAGGGGGCCGCTCATAAGAATCAGACAATTCTCGGGATCAAATGCACCCACATGAGATCCGACTTCCTCCCAATAAATTTTAGTGGCAATCCCACGCCCGCCTAAAAAACGATCCGCATAGCTCATGGTTTCCAGTTCGGAAATTCTTGAATCCGTAAGATTGACTGTGAGTATCTTGCCACACCACCCGTAAAACTTCTGAGTCATTTTCTTCTCCTGTAATAGTGTTGGCGGCCGTATTGGTCAAGCTCCACAACCAGCTATCATCATTGTTATTGTGTTATCTAAAACGCAGGATATCTGCAGGATATCTAATGATTACGTCAAATATTCAACTCATCCTTAAAATGGTGCCATTCCACGGATGTTGCTCAACATATCAGATTTAGCCGTAATTTCCAAAACATCATACGAATTATTGATTCATTACCAACAAATTGAGATTGGAGAATATCAGACCCCGATCTGCGGTCACTGTTTTTGGAATCACCTATCGCAAAATCATGGCCTACGATATCTAAGATTTTGTTATTATTGCGATATGACAATTTAAGTCGTGAGTCGGATAGATATACCAGCACATCGATGAGCATCAAGATTGGGTGTGGTTTGCTCTCAGCCCTTCCATTCGCCAACGAAAAGGTTATTTTCCCTTCTACTGCCTGCTGCTGGAGCACTCATTCAGGATTTTCTGGCGGCCGGCGAGATCGACCTCGCGAGGGTGGAGGCTATCATGCCTCATAAAAAGCAACACCCGCAATTGGTCGGGCTTGATTCCGCTTACGGGTGCTACCGTTTAGGTTAATATAATGGTTTTCTTAGGGAGTAGGAGGACCGGTGGGAGGTACAATTCCACCAGAAACCACATCGACCAGCTCGACCTTGACTGTCTTTTCCTTGAGCTCTTTAATGTACACCAGTCCAAAACCCGGAGCGTAGTACTTGTGCTCGATGTTGCCAGGCTCAAGTTTTGTCCACTCTTTCATCTTCATACAGTCTTCATAATCGCCAAAATCAATAGAGACTGTCGCATTGGTCCTCAGGATCTTGCCCACATCCTCTGCCTCATCCTCGTAGTATTCCTGTTGGTAGCAGTCCCCTGGTTGGGGTTCGCCCGGCAGGATGATCCCTGGCAATGCGCCGTCAACACCGGCCTCCCAGGAACCTTCCACGCTAGTGCCGGCTAGGGTCCAGTCATCGTCGTATAAATACTCTATGGTATCCTCCCCGAAGTACCAGAAATTCCCGAAATTGTCCCAGGCATGCCAATCTTCCGTCTCCTCCAATTTAAACCACTCCCCCTTTTCCTCAACCCAGATCCACTCTACATCGTTGACCACAATGCATGTGACCGTGGTCTCATCGATCGTGATCTCTTTGATGTCAGTGCTGAAATGGATATAATCCCGGATAAGCCCGTCTTCATCCTCAGCTTCGTATATGTATGTAGTTCCTAGGTCATCAGTCACTGATTGTGGGAGATAAGGGTTGTCGACCGGTTCATCGAAGTTGCCTGCATCGAAATCTGGAAGCTCACAAGGCCCCGCTTGCACAACAGCAATCGAAAAACCAATAAGCAAAACCACCGCCATTACCGAAGTTAAAAAACATATCACCTTTCTCATAACAAAAACCTCCTTTTTTTATCATCAAAGTGAATCCCCAATGCTTTGCTCCAGACAGTCCCCCAAATAACTCAATGGAGGGGCTCTTCGTCTCTCTCTCTCACCTCCTTTCCAGGACAAAAAATTTCCTCCTCTTGATCTGGAGAACCCAACGACATACGGCGAATACATGGGGACATTTATGGCACTTGAGCGTGCCGCAAGGCCCTCAGGTGAATGGTAGGTTTTCATCTCCCTTTTCCGAGTATAATAGATAAATTGGGATTTTATTCCCAAAAAAATTGTTTGTCAAGAGAAAAAGAGCATACGAGGTGCGATGCTGTTAACACTTCATTTCAATTGACAACGAGGGATTGTTGCGGTGGGTACTTGGTTTGTCAAAATTCGGTGAGCAATAGATATGAATTCGTTACATCAGTGTATTTAGATTTAACCTGGGCCACAATCGAAACCCATGGTGTCGTGCGCCTCAACCTTCTCTGCAATATATTTCACCCGATCGATCTTGTTGTTGTCCAGGACCATGTCCCCCACGCCGATAATGATAGGGCCTTTGCCAACGGTTGCCAGCAGCTTGTCGACGAAGGCCTCGAAGACCGGCTGCGCGGTCCGCGCTTCGAGTAGACTGCTGGGAATACCACCCCAAATGATCGGACCGTTGCGCCACTTTTGCCAGGCCTCTTCAAATGGCAATTCAGTCAGCGGTTGGGGTGTAAAGGATTCGCACACATCGAGCCCGGACTCCGTGAGCAGATCCACCAATGGCTTCAGGTTCCCATCCGTGTGGCTGCCCACCTTTTTGCCCTGGGCGTGAAGGATCTGCGTATACTTCTGGTACTGCGGCAGGCAGTACTGCCTGAACAGATCCGGGTTGGTCATCATGCCATCCAGATTATCCCCGAATTCGATGTAGGGCAGATCCGTATCCGCGAGCCTGTCGAGGATGTCCGCCATCTGCTGATCCAGGATGTGAATCAGCCGATCGAGTTTATCAATGCTGTCGTAAAGCGCCTGAAACAAGCTCATTTCACCCAGGTATTCCAGAAGGGCCTGCTGAAACGGGATGCGATGAATGCAGGGCACGACAAGTCCGTGTGAACCTACTTCCTTTTCCTCGGCCTTGAATTCCGCATATAAGGGTACAAATTCCGCTCGTTCCAGAATGTATTCGATGGTCCGGTAATCGCCGGGCTCCTTGATCAGATGCGTCGTCATGTACGGCTCCATACCGCTCAGCGAAATCATGCTCGCGGCAAATACATAGCTCACACTTACAGAACCGACAGGCGTTTTGTATTCGACGATGCTGGTTCCCGGCTTGTTGCGGGGGATTTCATCGGGCGAGTACTGGGCCGGAAAATAGCGCACAGCCGGATCAGTTTCCCGATAAATCAATTGGTTTTCAAAATAGATGCGCATGTCCACCCCGCGCAGTTTTAACGCATAGGGTATCGAAAATTTCTCTCGGCCGATCCCTACGGTTTTGTGGACCTCGTTCAGAGACATACCCGCATACTCCTGCGGCATGGTCCCCCTGGCCTGCATGCCCTTATACCAGATTTCTATCCGGTCGATAAAGGGCAGGCGATCCGGCTGTTTGCCATCCAGAACTGCCAGAACACACTCCTTCATTGTCCACCTATCCGGTGCATTAATAACATTCATTTCCGCAAACCCTTGACGCGATATTTACATATTTTCCACTTTCAATATAATCCAATCTTTTCGTTTCCAAGTTCAACACCGAGACCGTTTAAAACTCGGTTCGAATAACCGAAACCTGCCGTCACCTGATTTACCTCAAGAATTTCTTCATCCGATACACCGTTTTTTTTAAGCGCCTCTATATCTGTTTTTTCCATATCCTCGGGGTGTAATGTTAATTTCCGCGTATACCCGAGCAAGGCCAGTTCTTTGCCCTCAAACGCCGTCTCGGGCTTATCATTTCGGAAAGCCTCACATATTTTTTGCGCTCGCTCCCGATCTGCCAAAAGATACGCCATATTGGCGCAGTGGTGCGCGATGGCATAGTTGCATCGGTTCAGAACGCTGGTATAAACAGCCACCGCTTCGAGAAACCACCGGGGGCATGTAAATTCACCCGTATGCAGGATACTCTTATACAAGACATCGTGTCCTAAAATGGATTCCGGCCGCAGGCTTTGGGCCTGGTAAAGGTTGTGGACGTCACCGCCGGCGGTCGCCACCTTATCATAGATTTCCTTCAAACGGCCTTCGGCCGATTCCGGTCGTATGCTTCTTATCCAGGAGATTGTCATCTAGCTTGCCCTTCTTAGACTCATGTCCGTGATGTCTTTTACCCGGTTGTGGGGTATTGGGTTTTCGGAAAATGGTGTTTCAGATCTTCATTGACACGGTTTGGGTGAAAACGAGATCCCTTTTTTTAGCACGCCTTTTTTTTCACCAACATTATCAGTTCCCTGTCCGCATCGATTCTGACATAATCACCGTTTTCAATATGAACGTAAAACTCTTTGTCTACCCGGTCAAAAAGCGGATAGTCCATGACAATTGTTCCGGCCACCAGGACCGTATCCGGAGTTTTGACGATAATGCCCTTGGGGCCGGTATTTTTCTGCTTGAGTGCAAACAGCCCTTCGTCCTGTACGACCGAACTCCCCTTACCACTGGGCAGGACCAGGACCTTATCTGTGATACTCTGCCCGACCAGTGCATGGCTGCTCTCATTTATTTTACCGGTATCGGTGTCTATCATATAGAAACACACGGGTTCGGGAGATATGAGCACTTGGCCTTCTGTCGATCCGCCGCTTATTCTGTGACAGGTAAACGTCAAGGCGTTCTCATTTCCCATGGTTATGCCGCTCCTCCCCTGAGCGCAATTTCTATGCACTCATATCGCCGTTTCAGCTGAAAATTCATATCGACCCTGGGTGTATAGTAGGCGGCCTTAACACTATCGGTGACACCGACTTTTCCGGAATAAATGCCGTACCAGCAGGAAATATCCGCACATGTGCCGCCGATGATGTGCCCCCCCGCGCGGTTGATGGTGTCAAGATATCCCATCCGGTCCGCAAGTCCCCGCGTGGCAGGAGATGTCAATACCCAGAAGTCGACCTCGGGATGAATCTTTTTACCCTCTAATAGCCGGGCGACCTCCGCCACCTGACCGATGGAATAATGGGGACAGCCCAGCATGACAAATTCGATCCTCCCGTTGCCGTGGGAAAGCAGTTCCTGTGTTTTTTGCAGATCACGATCCGTAATGGTCAGCTTCTTTTCGGGAGTCTTCCCTCCGAAGGCGGTTTCAAGATCAGAAGCTTCCGGCGTAACACCGACAATGTGGTACATTGCCACCGATCCGCCGGTGGCCAGCTGGGCGCCGAAGCAAACCAGTTCTTCGGGTGACGGTTTCATGGGCATACCAGTGAATACCGGAACCCCCGGTCCCATCTTGTGCGAGGCGGCATAGCCTAAAAGATGGTAGTCGAAATCATCATTAACGGGCGTTTCAACTTCTATCAGGACATTGCCGGTGCGATTTTCATCCAATAGATACCCGTAAAGAGGTGCTCTTCCGGTGATGGCCGCCGCAAGTGCACTTTTAGCAGACTCCCGGTTGGATCTGGCGCCACAAACCGCATTGACGTAAGGCGTGGCGCTCGACTCTGCAAAAGCGACATACTCCCCGAAGCGCGGCACGTTCGATTGAATCTCGGGCGTACAGCTATAGGTCAAGATGATGCCGAGCTTTAAAAAAGTTTCCCTTAAGCTTCGCAGCAACTCGGCTTCATTTGCAGGATCCCTGATTCCGACGTTTTCCAGATAGTCTAAATCATACAGGGGATTACAGGTAGGCTTGATTCGGCAACGCGCCCCGCCCGCCGCCAATTTGGCCGTATACCAGACATCCGAGGGATAATGGGCAAGGGACACATGGGCGCGGCTAATCTCGATCATACGCTCGGCATCGAATGCTTCGCCCAGGGCAACCTGAAGTTTCATAGCCTCTGCCGTCCCGCTTCCGAAATCGCCCTCAAGCATTCTTTTCTCTTCATCATCCAAATACATTCAGTGTTCTCCTAAAGATGGTCGTCGATCCTCAGCCGGCAGCTTCAAAGGGCTGACCGGTGAGATATCGCCTTCAGATCGGCACCGCTTTTCTTCGAAGTATGGTCTATGATGTCCTCCCTTACGGGCAAGTGTAATGCTGAAACAACCTCGCCCAGCCGGCCTGGGCCGTGCTGAATATCGCTTCCCGAAAGACCGATGAGGACGGACATGAGGTATTACTCCAGGAGCGCCTGCCCATTCGACAAGCAGACAGAGGAAATGGGATCGCGGCAGGGACACATCTCGGTCACAATGTTCGGTATACATGTACTATGCGTTTTGGATATTATATCCATTGCAACGTGTCAAGAAGAAATTAAAAGTTTGATGTGCCGTGATTCGATCCCTTGACAAAATGCCGACCGTGCAAAACCACGGTTACTTGTTGAAATATTTTTCGCACATATCTATCAGAGGGATATCTGTAGACACCCTCCACACCTGATGATATGGTTGCATCTTTAGACGGGAAAGGAGTTTAAAATGAAAGGGTTGAGGAAGCAGATAATGCCGATATTGATCAAAGCCAAAGGCTTGGTGGATGTGGAGCACGAAACGATCCTGCCGAACGCTTTTGTTTTGGTGGAAGGTGACAAGATAAGTGCCGTCGGATCTCAAAACGACCTGGGAAGCGGGGAAGCCCTCGGAGAAGTTATCGATCTTTCCGGTAAGTATGTACTGCCCGGACTGATCAACAGCCACGCTCACCTGTGCATGCCGGCGGATGGAACACCTTGGACGGCCTTAGCTGCGGAAACCAATGAAATATTGCTGCTCTGGGCGGCCCGCAATGCTCGCAAAGCCCTGATGAGCGGAGTGACGACTGTAAGGGATTGCGGCGATCGCGACGGATTGGTTTTTCAGCTGCGCCGTGCCATTGAAAAAGGACTGGCAGAGGGACCCCGCATCATACTAAGCGGCTCCTTTATAACCATGACCGGAGGGCACGCTTATCAGGAGGGGAGGGAAGTAGACGGCGTCGAAGAAATTGTCAAAGCGGTGCGACAGAGTTTCAAAGAGGGAGCGGATTTTATCAAGGTGATGGCCACCGGCGGCGGGACCCCCGGGACCTACCCGGAATTCGCCTCTTTTTCCGTGGCGGAGCTGAGTGCCGCGGTGGAAACCGCCCATCGCATCGGCAAAACCGTGGCGGCTCACTGCCGAGGCATCCCCGGCATTTGCAACGCCATCGAGGCGGGGATCGACCACATCGAGCACGCCTGTTTCGAACTGCCCGAATTCGTCTTACAGTTCGATCCGGCAATTGCCGATCGAATTGCCGCAGCCGGCATTTATGTTACCCCCACGATCCAATTGTACAGAGATATGGTAAATAATTTAACCGAAAAACGGGAAAAGGCACCATTGTCAAAGGCGGAGGAAAAGAAATTAAACGATATGTCCCGCTGCGTGGAGGAAAAATTGAGATCCTTACAGGGAATGCTGGATGCGGGGGTGGTTTGCGTGGCCGGCGACGATGCCGGGCTGCCCCTGACCCCCTTTGACCGTTTTTGGCAGGAGCTGGATGCGATGGCAGCCGGCGGCATGACCGCCATGCAGGCCATGGTTGCGGCAACCCAAACGGCGGCCACCGCCATGGGCCGGTTGGATGAGATCGGGTCGATCGCAGTCGGCAAGCAGGCCGATATCATCGCTGTGGAAAGCGACCCTTGCCGAGATATCAGCGCGCTGGCAAACCCCTCTTTTATTATGCGCGCCGGCCGAATTTACCGTCTATAGCCATCCTGACGAAGTCGTTTCAGATCGAAAATAACCGATTCCCCCAGTGGACAATTTCCGGGGGTTACCCTCCAGGGGTCAGAACGACTGCACCCATGGTCTGGCGGGATTCGATCCGAATATGGGCTTCAGTCGCCTGGCTTAGGGGAAACACTTCGATGGCGGGCACTATCATGCGGCTTTGAATCTTTGCGAACAGTCGATGGGCGAGGCGCTGCAGGTAGGGCCGATCGTCGAAATAGTCGAAACATACCGGAACCGAGAGGGTCAGGGACCGCCGCTTCAACACATTTACGTCTAGGCGGATGGACTGTCCATCGCGGTCGCCGATTACGGCGCAGTGCCCGCAGAGGGCCAGGCAGGCGACGGCCGTATCGAACCCATGGACGCCGCTGCTGTGGATCCAGTAATCGACCCCACGCCCATTGGTGATGCGCATCACTTCGGCCGCTAAGGGGGTATCGTCCGCGACCACAATGGGGTAGTCGCAGCCGCAGTCTCGGCTGAACTTGGCCTTCTCGGTGGTGGATACCGTGCCTATGACGGTGAGATCCATGGATTTGGCCCATTGGCTGAGCAAGTGACCCACGCCACCGGAAACCGTCTGGATCAGAATCGTCGCGCCCGGGGCTGCTCTGAACACACGGCTAAGCAGTAACGCAGCCGTAACGCCCTTGAGCAACGTTGAAGCGTCAATATCGGATACGCCATCGGGCAGAGGTATGCACGCGTCGGCATCGATACAGCGGATGTCGGCATAGGCCCCGGGCGTTCGGCTCATGTAGGCCACCCGGTCACCCGAAAATAAGCCATTGACCTGTTGCCCCACGTCGATGATCTCACCCACGCCTTCCATACCCGGTGTCCCCGGCAGGTCCAGGCCCGGGTCGATTCCCCGGCGATGCTTGAGATCGAGGTAGTTGACCGCAATGGCGGTCTGACGGATGCGCACCTGTCGGGGGCCCGGCGCAGAGACCGTCACATCGCAAAGGGACATGACCTCGGGGCCTCCGGCGGCTGCCACCACCACCGCCTTGGAAGGCAGGTGCTCGCCACCAACGGCTACCGCCACTGCCGTCGCCGCATCAGGACCTGGAGTTCGGGGGTGCGCCGTCTGTCCGGCCAGAAACATCCGCAGCCCCGTGAAGCCGGCCTCGTAGACCTGTCGGCCAACCAGGTTTTCCATTTCGTCGGCACGGTCGTCCGGGGCGCTAAACTGCGAGCGCCAGTCCCAGAAGGTCTGGTTGCCGTCGGTCACCGGTTTGAGGCGAACCGTGGCCACGTAATCAAAAAGCGGTAGGGGCGAATCGAGGATGCAATAAGTATAGGTGTGCTCGCGGTCGCTGTGGCGCAGCAGCTGCTCACGCAGCTCGCCGCCGTCGGCAAGGCGCAATCGTCGCACCCCGCCCACCACGTCGCCGTCGAGATCGTTTTCCATCCGGCTGCGGGCGACGGCCGGATGCCAGCGGTTGTGACTGTTGAAATCGCGCAGCACAGCCCAGACCCGATCGATTGGGGCCTCAATGACGGCCGATCGTATGACGGTAATCTTCATCGTTGCCCGTAGCGTTTCTTTAATGCGTCGAGCCCGCTCTGAAACATACCGCCGCCGACGGTTTCGGCCAGCTCGGCAACCTTTTCCGGTGGGCAATCGAATTCCGCAGACCACTCAATAAAGCAGCGGTTGCCTTCGGTAACGGGCGACAGCCGCAAAGTGGCCACGTAATCGCTCAATTCCATGGGGCTTTCCAGGATGGCGTAAGTGCAGGTGTAGTCGTAATCCGACAGTGACAGCAGTTTCTCCCGACTTTTGGAGGATGTAATGAAGGTCTACCGTGCAGTCAGTTAGATCCGCATAGCCCCCCTCCCAGGACAACCTGCACCGAAGAGGGAATGCGTCGTCATTGAGTTTCTTGTACCAGTCTGCCATGCT
>NZ_JBUOIV010000098.1:0-10166 GCF_055467485.1 Desulfosarcina sp.
AGTTCGGCAAGCCGATCGGAGAGTACCAGATGAACCAGGACATGATCGCCCAGATGGCCACGGAGATCGAGGCGTCGCGGCTGTTGGTATACAAGGCGGCCTGGGCCAAGGATCAGGGTCGGTTGAACAACGGTCTGGACGTGGCCATGGCCAAGTACTTTGCCGGCGAGACGGTGAACAAGGCCTCGAATTACGCCATGCGCATCCTGGGGGCCTACGGTTACTCGACCGAGTATCCGGTGGCGCGGTTTTACCGCGACACGCCGACGTATTACATGGTGGAGGGGTCGGCCAACATCTGCAAGTGGATCATCGCCCTGGACCAGCTGGGGTACAGGAAGGCCAACAGATAAAACGAATTGTGGTATTGTGTATTGAGGGATCGGGGCATAGCCGGTATCGGTTGTTTCCCGATCCCTTTTTTATTTATCGTTGTGCTAAACGACCGTCGAATCTAAAATAAAGCTTTGATGGCGGTTATCAGGTGCATGCATGTGATGAACGACAACAACAGGCAATGAGGGAAAGATGAAAATCGTTAGAGACGTGCAGGACATCGTCAACCCGTCGTTGCTGCCGCCGGGCAGCCGGATATATGCGTCGGGCAATGCGGCCACGCCCCAGGTGATGTTCAGGCAGTTGGCCGCCGATGAATCGATCAGAGAGGTGGAACTGATCGGCGTCCTCTTTCTCGGGGATGTGGCCGACCTGTTTGCCAAAGCGGTTTGCAATCGGATCACCCACCGCATCATTTTTAACAGCCACCATACCCGGGAGCCCGCCAACAAGGGGTGGGCCAAATACCAGCTCATGCATCTGGGCGACATCCCCATGCAGGTCCGCGAATACCTTAAACCCAACGTGGCCATGCTGACCGTTGCCGGGCCCGACAACGGGGGCAACTACAGTCTGGGAACCACCATGGAGGGGGTGATGGCGGCCATCGAAACGGTGCGGGCCAACAACGGGCTGGTCGTCGCCGAACGCAACGCCCGGATGCCTTTCGTGCTGGGGGATACCGTCCCCGGTGCCTGGATCGACTACCTGCTTGACACCGACTACCCCCTGCCGGTCAGTCCGGTGCAGCCGCCGGACCAGCCCGCCCGCAGGATCGGCAGGATCATTGCCGGTCTGTTCGTCAAGGACCGCAGTACCATCCAGTATGGGATCGGGCAGGTTCCCGAGGCGGTTACCGATGCCATCCTGGAAAAGGGTGTCAGGGACCTGGGCATCCACACCGAACTGTTCGCCGATGCCATGCGACGGCTGGTGGATGAAGGGGTGGTGACCAACCGCTACACCAGCACCCGCAACAAATTCAGCCTCGCCTCCATATTCTTGGCCGGCAGCCAGGCGGGTTACGACTGGCTGGACTACAATTCCGCTGTCCAGATCCGGCCTGCAGACTATACCAACAGTATCCTCACCATCGCCGGTCAGCCCAACATGGTTTCCATCAACAGCGCCATCGGCGTGGATCTTCACGGGAATATCTGGGCCGATTCCATGAAAGCCCGGCAGATCTACAGCGGGGTGGGCGGCCAGTGCGATTTCATCCGCGGCGCCAACCTTTCCAGCGGCGGGGTGCCGATCATAGCCCTTAAGTCGGTCACAGCCAAGGGCCTGTCCAAAATCGTAGACATGTGCCCGGAGGGCATTACCACCACGGCCATCGCCGCCGATCCGGTGGTTATCGTCACCGAAAACGGGGCTTTCGACCCCCGCGGATTGAGCCTGTCCGAACGGGCCGTGGGTATGGCCCATCTGGCAGCGCCCCGGTTCAAGGACGGCCTGTTGAAAACCATATACGACAGCCCCGAATTCCACCATGCGAAGGGGGCGCTGACCGATGGCATCCCCAAAGGATTCCATCCATACGAAAAGATATGAAACCGAACCTGGACGAAAAGGCCGCTTTGAGACGGCGCGTCCCGGAAACCCTTCCGGAGTCAAACAATGAGCGAGAGAGGAGCGGCGCGTGCGGTGAGAAAAAAAAGAGGGCACCCCGGACAAAAGGGTGCCCTACCAATCTGAAGTAAACCTTATTTGGCAGGCCTCAGATTAACGGCCTGCTTCCCTTTGGCCGTTTCCCTGATTTCGAATTCCACCCGGTCATCGCGCTGCAGGCCGAAATGTCCGTACTCCTTGATGCCCGACACATGCAGGAAAATATCTTCGTTTTCCTGGGTGGTGACAAACCCGAAACGTTTTTTTTCGTCGTACCATTTAATGTGACCTTCCATCAGAAGCCTCTTTCTTTTTTGGTGTTTTTGTGCAGTGTCTCGGTGTATATACCAAGGGGGTGCACAAATCCGAGGATTTACCCGTTTTATGGTTCACCAGTTTTCGGCGGTGAACCCTCCGGTATGTTCTCCGACGCGTCCGGCTGCCTGTCTGTCGCCACGGTCCACGTCACCGGACAGCAATGAAGATAAGACCATCATAGGCCATTTTCCAGTGGATTGCACGCGGTTTTCCTGGCGCACCACCGGATGGTTTGCCATCCTCAACCCTTTCTCAAGTTGATTTGACGGAAATGAATCTCGACGATACTCAAAAAGCCATCATAGAGGGCAAGCGCGGCAAAGCGCCCCAAAAGGCCATGGAACTGATCGTGCGCTACGCTGAGGTGCTGGGGGCCGAACGGCTGTGCCGGGTCTCCTGGGCGGACCTGTTCTGCGGCGCCCACCATTATCTGGACGTGGCGGGGTCCGATGACTTCGACCGGATTTTTTCGACCATGTCCCTGTGCACCAGGCAGACTGCCGAATTAAAACAGATGGATCGGGGTTGCATCTGCTACAGCGGGGTCGAGGTGGACTGCAGCGAAGTACCGGAAAAAATGCTTGCCGGGCCGGTTCGGCAGGCGAAGAACCTGGCCATGCTCTCCCGTTTCGTGGATTCGGGCGTCATCCTCAGTGGGTCATGCGTGCCCTATCTGCTTGGATTCGTTCCACTGGCCGGGGAGCATTTCGTCAGCTGCGAGTCCAGCGCCGTGCTTTTCCTTAACAGCCTCTGGGGGGCCTGCGGCAACGGTGACGGCATCGAGGCCAGCTTCTGTTCCGCGGTGTGCGGCTACACCCCGCTGTGGGGCAAGCATCTGCCGGAGAACCGCCGGGCCACCCACGTGGTAACCATCCAGTCTGGTCCTGAATCGGTTCATGATTGGGATGTGTTGGGGCACGCGGTGGGTATGCGGCTGCCGCCCATGGCGGTGCCCGTGATCGCCGGCGGTTATCCGCCTCCGGATGCCATCCGGCTCAAGGCGTTTTTCGCCGCGCTGGCCTGCGCTGCCGGCACTGAAATGTGCCACCTGGAAGGCATCACCCCCGAGGCGGCCACCATCCAACAGGCCCTGGCCGGCAATGCGGATCAGGTGGGCATCGCCGTTTCAGGCGCCGACGTGGCCGAATCCCTCGACCGACTTAACGGCAACGACCGGCAGCGCATCGACTATCTCTCCCTGGGCTGCCCCCACTACCACATCGATGAAGTCCGTCGGATCGCTGAGTTTCTGGATGGCCGCCGCGTTCATCCGGACACGGTCGTGCACATCTGGACCGCCGGGCCGTTCAAGTATATGGCCGATCGCTGCGGTTATACCCGGACCATCGAAATGGCGGGCGCCCACCTGCTTACCGGCAGTTGCCCCTCGACGCGCGGGTATCCCGATGGCGTGCGATCGGCGGCCTACGATTCGGCCAAACAGCGTATGTCTGCGGCGCAGGAGACCGATGCGCGCCTTTTCTACGGATCGGTGGAGCAGTGCCTGCAAACAGCGCTCAGCGGAATATGGGAGGGACACTGATGGAACCGGTCGTCATTCGTGGCAGAGGTGCCTTGGGCGGCGTGGCCGAGGGACCGGCCTTGATCAGCCGGCGTACCATCACCGGTTGGGGCGGGGTCGATATCCGCAGCGGCAGGGTCAAGGAACCCGGCCATCCCCTGGAAGGCATGAGCCTTAAAGGCAGCATCCTGATCCTGGAGGGGAGCCGGGGCTCCAACGGCTGGTCCATTTTCTTCCACGCGGCCCAGGTTTCCGGTTTCGGTCCGGCCGCCCTGGTCTTTCCGCACCTCGACTCGCGAACGGCGGTGACGGCCGCCGTGCTCAACGTACCCATGCTGACGGATCTGGAGGACGATCCCTTCGCCTTGATCGGCGTCGGCGATCGGGTGCGGGTTGACGGGGATCAGGGAGTACTCACCGTGATCAGGCGAGTGGGAGATATAGCGATCATGGAAAGCGAGGATTGAGATTGATGACAAAGATGGATATCCACACGCTCGAAAAACAGCTGGCCATGACCGCACGCCGGTTCGTCTCTCCGGATGAGGCGGACTACTTTGCCAGCCTCTACATGGAAACCCACCTGAAAAAATCGCCGCGCATGAACCCGCTGGCCGAAGCGCTGGCCGATCTGACAGTCTGGGATAAACAGGCCTTGCACGAAGTGACCCTGCTGGTGGACAAGGGGGCGGTCACGGTGATGGATTTCAACGGCCTGGCGCCGTCCCTCAAGATCAAGACGATCCACGACATTCTGGCCGACCGGGCGCAGCGGTTCGGACTGGCGGCCGCCGGTTTCCGCAACTCTTCCGGGGTGATCACCTTGAACATGTGGGCCGACGGACTGGCACGGCGGGACCTGATCGGCATCGCCATGTTCAACGGCGGCACGGGGTGTTTGGTCCCCTTCGGCGGCACCCGCGGCGTGCTGGGAACCAATCCCCTGGCCTACGCCATCCCAACCGCCGGCGACCCCATGGTTCTCGACATGGCCACCACGGAGATCCCCTTCTTTGAAATCAAGAACGCCAAAGAAAAAGGAACGCCGCTACGGGAAAACGTGGCGGTCGATCGTTATGGCAAACCCACTATCGTTGCCGCAAAAGCCTTGTCAGACGACGGTGTGGCCAACCTGCTTCCCATCGGCGGCGGCTTCAAGGGCTTCGGTATTACCCTGCTGATCGAAGTGCTCAGCGGCGCCCTGGTGCAGAGCCTGCTTAGCACCGGCCAGACCGCGGGATGGCATCCACACGAATACGGCTGCCTGGTCCTGGCCTTGGATATCGCCAGCTTCACGGACCGGGGCGCCTTTAAAGATGCCGTTTCCGACATGTGCCGGAATCTGCGCAGTGAGACACCGGCCGACGGGGTGGACCGGGTTGCCATTCCGGGGGATAGGGGTCATGAAAAGCTAAAGAGAGCCCGTGAGGAAAAAATGATCCACGTCGAAGATGCATGGATCGACGCATTGAACCGTCTTGATCCCAGGGGCACGCCATCCCGACAATCTCCTTGACGTAAACAGGGCCTGTGATATTCTTTTAATAAGCATCCGGCACGATGAAGGCTTTGTTTAATCTCATTTCTGCTGCGCCGTTTTCCAGTTCCGCCATTCGATTTTCTGACACGTGACCATCCACCGCCTGCCTGCGGCCTGCATGACCGGCCGCTTTCTCTATCAGTTCCTGCATGCCAGCGCCAAAGATGCCTTACCCGACTGCCATATGGGTCATGAGGGCTTCGGCAACACGGTTACTCGATGGGGGTGATCCATGGACTGGGAAAAACTGCTGGCAACGCCGGACGATGTCTTGGAGCGGATCCGCCCCGGCATGAGCGTCTTTCTGTCCACCGGGGCGGCGGAACCGCGCACCCTGGTCAAACACCTGATGGCGGCCTGCAGTGCCAAGCTCCAGGATCTCGAATTGGTCCAGATTGTCAGTTTTGCCGATGCCATTTCATTGAAGAATCTCCAGAGTCAGAAATTCAGGTTGAAAACCTTTTTTTCCGGTTGGGTAGCCGACGAGGCGATCACCGCCGGTCATGTGGACCTGATTCCCTGTTATCTGTCACGGATTCCCGAACTGATCGAAAAACGAAAGGTCCGGGTGGACGTGGTTTTTGTTCAGGTCTCCCCCCCGGACAAGGATGGATACAGCAGCCTGGGGGTTTCCGTGGATGTCGCCAGGCTGGCCATGGAGCAGGCCAACCTGGTCGTTGGAGAGATAAACTCCCGGGTGCCGCGCACCTTGGGGGATACGTTTGTTCAGGTCTCCGAGTTCGACATGCTAGTGCAAGCGGACGAGCCGCCGGTCTATTTTGAACGATGGCCTGCCGAGCCGATCTTTGACATGATCGCTGCCAATATCGAACCGTTGATTGAAGATCGAAGCTGCGTCGCTTTTTCCATGGGCCCCTTTTTTGAAGCCGTCGGTCGCGCCTTGACCCACAAGCGGCACCTGGGCATCCACTCGCCGTTTTTCAGTGACGCACTGATGGATTTGGTGAAAAGCGGAGCGGTCACCAACCGGCACAAAGAGGTGTTCAAAAGAAAATCCATTACTTCCTATGCATGCGGTACGGCACAGCTGCTTGAATGGCTGGACCAGAACCCCGGGGTTGAATTTCAGCCGGTGGACAAGGTCTTCGACCCGCTGAGCATTGGCCGGAATCCTCGGTTTGTGGCCATCGTTTCCGCCAGGAAAGCGGATATCACCGGAAGAATCGCGCTGCATACGGGCCTTGGCAATGTGGTGTCCGGGCCGTCCGAGGTGCTCGCTTTTTTGAACGGCGCCCAGATATCGGAAGGTGGGTTTACGGTATTCGGGCTCCCCAGTCGCAGCCGCGAGGGTACCGCCAATATCACGGTTTCCATCGAAGGGATGAAAAATCGGGTCGATTTCAGAGAGGCCGTTGATTATGTGGTGACGGAATTCGGGGTGGCCAGCCTTAAGGGACTCACGCTCCGGGAACGGGCCCAGGCATTGATTGATATCGCCCACCCCGACGATCGCGTCGGATTGATCGCCGAGGCAAAGAGAGAAAATATCCTCTATCGGGACCAGATCTACCTGGCGGAAAGCGCGCGCCATTATCCTTCACAGATCAAAGCATGTCAACGGTTCAAGGGTGATGTCGAAATCCGGTTCAGGCCCATCCGGCCCTCGGATGAAGAAGAGATGAGGCGGCTCTTCTACCGCTTTTCAGACAAATCGGTCTACTACCGCTATTTTTCCTCGCTTAAGGCGATGCCGCATACCCGCATGCAGACCTACGTCAACGTCGACTGGAACGATGTGATGTCCATCGTCGGTGTTGTCGGCAAGCCCGGGCATGGATCTGTCGTTGCCGAAGCGCGGTACCTCGTGGATCCGGACGGGGGTTGGGCCGAAATTGCATTTATCGTGGACGAATCTTACCAACGCATAGGTATTTCCACCTTTGTTTTCAATCTTCTTGTCAAACTAGCCCGGGAGAGGGGCATCAAGGGATTTTGGGCGGATGTACTGGTTTCCAACCTCGCCATGATGAAGGTGTTCAATAAGAGCGGGCTGCCGGTTCACGCGGAAATGGAGGATGGAGTCTATCATGTCCGCATACCGTTCGATCGGACATAGATGCTGGCGTCCGATCGTCGGATCGTTCAACGATAAGGGAGGTGCGCTATGTTTATCAGTCGATTCATGACCAAGGATGTGGTTACCCTCGGGTGGGATTCCGATCTTGCCGAAGCGAAACAGCTCATGGTCCGCTATCGGATCCGCCACCTTCCGGTTACGAAAGCCGACAACACCCTCATCGGCATCGTCAGCGACCGCGATATTCGAAGTGCCATGCCGTCAAGGTTTTTTCACGACCGCGGGATCGATGAAATGGAGGCGGAAAGGCTTACCGGTGTCCCGATCCAGGAATTCATGACCAAGAATCCTGTTTCCGTTTCCCTGTCTTCAACCCTGCAGGATGCGTTACTGCTGATCGAAAAAACGAGGGTGGGGGCCTTTCCGGTGGTGGATGAAAATCTCAAGGTAGTGGGCATCGTTTCGGACAGGGACCTGTTGAACGCGTTTATCCATGTGCTGGGCATCAAGGAACCGGGCGCCCTGCTGGGGATCGTAGTCGATGACAATATCGCCGAAATGGAGCGTATCATTCACACCATGGTTTCGGAGAACGTTACCTTCGGGTCCATTCTCGTTTACAGAGACTGGCGTCCCGGAAAGCGAGCCGTTTTTCCCTATCTGCTGGCCAAGAACGTGGTCAATCTCAAACAGAAACTCCGCAATATGGGCTATGACATTCTGGACCCCATCGAATGGTATATCGATAAGCGGATCTGACGGTTTTTATCTGCCCCTGAAAGCCTTGGCCTTGTCGCCAAGAGGGTTGGGGGCGTTCATCGTTCAGACGAGCAGGGATCGCGATGGCGGACTCGGGCAATAAAAAGGGCCGCCCCTACGTTGGTGGGCAACCCTTTCTTAGCTGGGGTGCGTTATAACGCCTGAATAATGCGATTATCGATCAGCCGCCGTCAGATGTCCAGCCATATGTCCGCTTCGCCGCCGCAGTGGCTGCAGACGGCATGACCTTCGGTTTTGCCTTCACTTTTAGCCACCACACGAGGCGTTGCTTCGACTGTTTTCTCTTCTTCCAGGGAGCAGGTGATAACCATTTCGGCTTCGTTGCCGCAGTTTTTACACTCGCAGACCTGCTTGAATTTCTTTTCCGCCATGAAATCTCCTCCTGAATGTTGGGGGTTGAGGCCTGGCGGCCACGATTGCCCCATATCATACCTTATTTTTCCATTTTCTCCAATGCCTCGCTTAGACCGGCGGCATCGTCCGGGTGGCCTTTTTCGAAGCGACCTCGCTGAGGGTTTAAAATCGCCGTCGATTCGCGGCTGCCATCGCTTCCCGAACATCCGGCTTGCATTTCAGAATACAGTTCATGAGCCCTCGGAGACGCTTATGAGGCTGTGGATAAACGGTATCTGGCCTTTCGACCTGATACTTGTTTATCCCCAGCCTCTCGTTCGGCGATCAGGCGAGCTCGAAGCGATCAAGGTCCATCACCTTGTTCCACGCCGCCACAAAGTCGTTCACGAATTTTTCCTGTGAGTCCGCACATCCGTAAACTTCCGCCAGGGCTCGCAACTGGGAGTTCGAACCGAAGATGAGGTCGACACGGGTGCCGGTCCACTTGACGGTGCCGCTTTTGCGGTCGCGACCCTCGAACACGTTTTCGTCCGCGGTGGCCTTCCACTCGGTATCCATGTCGAGCAGGTTCACGAAGAAATCGTTGGTGAGCGTCTCGGGCCGTTTGGTGAAGACGCCGTGCGGGGACTTTTTGCCGTTGGCGTTCAGGACGCGCAGACCGCCGACGAGCACCGTCATCTCCGGCGCGGTCAGGGTCAGCAGTTGCGCCCGATCCACCAGCATCTCCTCCGCCGATACGCTGAACTTGGTCTTTTGGTAGTTGCGGAACCCATCGGCCTTCGGTTCGAGCACGTGGAAGGCTTCCACATCGGTTTGCTCTTGCGTCGCATCCGTTCGTCCGGGCGCGAAAGGCACGGTCACATCATGGCCGGCATTCTTGGCAGCCTGTTCAACCGCCGCGCAACCGCCGAGGACGATCAAATCGGCGAGCGACACCTTCTTCCCGCCCATATCTGCGCTGTTGAATGCGAGCTGGATTTTCTCCAGGGCCTTGAGCACCTTCGCCAGCTGTTCTGGCTGGTTGACCTGCCAATCCTTCTGTGGTGCCAAGCGGATACGCGCCCCGTTGGCGCCACCGCGCTTGTCGGATCCGCGGAAGGTGGATGCCGAGGCCCAGGCGGTCGAGACCAGCTCGGAGACAGACAATCCCGAGGCCAGGATGTTGCGCTTAAGATCCGCGATTTCCTGTTCGCCAATCAACGGATGCGAGACCGCGGGAACAGGGTCCTGCCACAGCAACTCCTCCTCAGGGACTTCCGGACCGAGGTAGCGTGAGCGGGGACCCATATCGCGGTGGGTCAGTTTGAACCACGCCCGGGCAAAGGCGTCGGCGAATTCCTCGGGGTTGTCCAGATAGCGCTTTGCGATCGGATTGTAGATGGTATCGAACTTCAGCGAGAGGTCCGCCGTGGTCATCATCGGCCGGTGCTTTTTCGACGGGTCGTGGGCGTCGACCACCATGTCCTCTTCGTCCACGTCCTTGGCCAGCCACTGGTTGGCGCCGGCCGGACTCTTGACCAGTTCCCACTCGTATTTGAACAGTACCTTCAGATAGCCCATGTCCCATTTGGTCGGGTTCGGCTTCCAGGCGCCTTCGATGCCGCTGCTGATCGTGTCGCCGCCTTTGCCCGTGCCAAAGCTGCTTTTCCAGCCAAGGCCCTGTTCCT
>NZ_JBUOIV010000099.1:0-9972 GCF_055467485.1 Desulfosarcina sp.
AGGACCCCCTCTTCGGCGAACGCTATGTGTACCAGCAGGTAAATATCGACGAAGACACACTGCGGGCCATCGCCGACAAGACCGGGGGGCTTTATTTCCGGGCCGAGAACCTGGAGGGCCTGCAACGGATCTATGACACCATCGACGCCATGGAAACCACCGCGGTCAAGGTCGACATCTTCGCCGAATACCACGAGATCTACCCCTGGCTGTTGATTCCGGCACTGGTAATGCTGCCTCTTTACGTAATCTTGCGCAACACGAGGTACCTGGTCATCCCATGACGTTTTTCAGAACCGAAATGCTTTTCTTCATCTGGGCCGTGCCGGTGTTGTTCCTGGTGATCGTCTACGGGTCGCGCCGGCGGCGTGAGATCATGCACCGCTTCGCTTCAGCCCATGGCCTCGACGCGATCGCACCGGACTCGGTCGGCGGCCGGCGGTGGGTCAAGGCGTCCCTGCTCATGGCTGCGGTGCTCTTCAGCGCCGTAGCCCTGGCCGGGCCCAAATACGGCTACCGCTGGCAGGAGATCCGCCAGCAGGGGGTGGACATCATCATCGCCCTGGACTGCTCGCGATCCATGACCGCCACCGACATCCAACCGACCCGCCTGGAGCGTGCCAAACGGGAAGTGTTCGACCTGCTGGCCATGCTGCAAGGTGACCGCGTGGGGCTGGTGGCCTTTGCCGGCACGGCTTTTCTGCAATGTCCGTTAACCCTTGATTACGACGCCTTCAATCTTTTTTTGAATGCCCTGTCGCCCGATTATCTCCCGGTTGGCGGTACCGACATCACCGGGGCACTGGCCACGGCCATGGACAGCTTCGAGCCCAAAAGCGCTTCGGATAAAGCGGTGATCCTTATCACCGACGGTGAAAACACGGGCGACGGCGATCCGTTGAAGGCGGCCGAGACATTGAAAGAAAAGAAAATCAAGCTGTTCTGCATCGGTGTGGGGGGCATTGACGGGGTACCGATTCCCGAGCCTGCCGGCGGCTTTAAAAAAGATCACTCCGGACAGATTGTGCTTTCACGCCTGGATGAAAACACCCTCAAGAAAATGGCCGTCGTCACCGGCGGCACCTACGTGCGATCCGTAGCCGGCGACATGGATCTTGACGCCATCTACACCGATGAAATCCGCAGGACGATGGAAGCAAAGACCCTCTCCTCGGGACGCAAGCAGGTCTGGGAGGATCGTTTCCAGTGGCCCCTGGCCCTGGCGCTGCTCTGCCTCGCGGCGGAACTGATGCTCCCCGTCAGTCGTAAAGCCATGCTTGTCCCGCTGCTGGCGGCGCTGGTACTCGTTCCGCACCCATCGGCCGATGCCAACGACACCCACGACGGCATTGCCGCTTATGAAAAGGGAGATTTCGAAAAGGCGCTCAGGCACTTCACCGATGCCCAGCTGAACGCCCCGGACCAGCCTGAAGCGCTTTACAACGTGGCCGATGCCTACTATAAAACCGGCAACTTCGAAGCGGCAGCCGAACACTACAAAAAGGCGCTGGAAACCGACGACAGCGAGTTGAAACGCAACATCCTTTACAACCTCGGCAACACTGAATTCCGCAGGGGCCGGGCCAAGGAGGCGATCGGCCACTACGAGGCGGCGCTGGCCATCGACCCCGACGACCGCCAGACCCAAGAAAACCTGGCCTTCGTGAAAAAGGTCATGGAGCAGCAACAGCAGCAGTCGGAAGACGGCCAGAAGAATCAGGAAAAAAGCGATCAGGGCCAGGAGAACGAGTCCAAATCCAATGAAAACGGGAAGTCGCAATCACCCGAGGATCAAGAACAGCAGCAGGACAAGGCTCCAAGCGACCGGGCGGATGGCGAACAGGAGCAGCAGCGCCCCGAATTCGGCGAGGAAATGGACGGGCAGCAAAAACAACAGGCGGCCGGGGCCGATGCGCCCCCGAAGAATCAGCAGCCATCGGCCCCGCCCCGCCCGGCCGAGCCGGGCGAAACGGCGGCGGACCCCCTGCAGGCCGAGCGGATGCTGAACCGCCTTCAGGATCAACCGGGCCGGGCCCTCATGCCCGCCGCCGGCAAACGGACGGTGGAGAAAGACTGGTGATGTCGTCCAGATAACCAACTGCTTATACGCCTATCAGTGAAAAAAACGTTAACCATCACCGTAATCATCTTGCTGGCGACCGCGGCGTTTGCCGATGCCGCCAGCGTGCGTGCCGTGGTGGACCGCAACCAGGCCACCGTTGGGGAATCCATCGCCCTGCAGGTCATCATCGACGGCGGCGAGGGTGAGGTCGATCTTTCCGGTCTCGCCGATTTCAAAACCGTCTCCCGCGGAACCAGCAGCAGCTTCCAGATGATCAACGGCCGCACCTCCCGTCAGCTGATCCACAATTATGTCCTGATCCCCTTGGAAGCCGGGCCTGTGACCATCCCGGCCATCCCGGTGACCATCGCCGGTAAGATTCATTATACGACCCCCATCGGCATCACGGTTTCCAAAGAACCGCCGACCGACAGCGGCCAGCGCGATGTGTATGTGACCGCCGAAGTGTCCGAACCGGCACCGTGGGTCGGTCAGCAGATGGTCTATACCTTTCGGCTTTTCAACGCCGTCCAGGTGGCCGACGCCAAGTTCCAGGCCCCGGAATTCGACGGGTTCAATGCCGAGGAACTGGAGGATCGCAAATCCTATCGAACGGTGATCAACGGCCGGGAATTCATCGTGACCGAGGTCATATTCATCCTGGTTCCTGTGAAAACAGGCACCCTGGAGATCCAGCCGGCGGTCCTTCAGGTGGGGTTGCTGCAGCGCAACCGCCGGGCGCGGCCCTTCTCCGGTATGGATTCTTTTTTTGGGCGAAGCCAGATGACTACACGCATCCTGGAAACCGCCCCCATTGCGGTTCAGGTAAAAGCGTTGCCGCCCAGGCCGCCGGGGAGGTCGTTTTCCGGCCTGGTGGGCCGGTTCGAGATCGACGCCAGCCTGGACAGAACAGCCATACAGGTAGGCGATTCGACCACGATGGCCGTCACCATCAGCGGCACCGGCAACATCATGGACGCCACGGCACCGGCCATTCCCGCGCCACCGGAATTCAAGGCCTATGCCGACAATCCCGAAGCGCAGATCCAACCGGGCCCGCAAGGCTATTCGGGAAACAAAGTTTTCCGAACGGCCCTGGTCCCCGTCCAGCCGGGGCGATACCGCATCGATCCGCTCGTGTTGACCTATTTCGACGTGGCAGCCGGGGCGTACCGCGATATCTTCACCTCGGCTTTCGAAGTCACCGTCTCGCCCTCGGAAACGGCGGCAGCCGAC
Source organism: Desulfosarcina sp. (assembly GCF_055467485.1). NCBI lineage: Bacteria > Pseudomonadati > Thermodesulfobacteriota > Desulfobacteria > Desulfobacterales > Desulfosarcinaceae > Desulfosarcina > Desulfosarcina sp. Next base: position 3,299 of record NZ_JBUOIV010000099.1, read on the forward strand.
GTCGAGGTGTTCCGGGGCACCCCCGTAACACCCCCTTCGCTCAAAAAACGGGTCGAGTTTACCGGCCGGGATATCCTCCCGCTGAAAGAGGGACTGGAGGTTTTAAAACCTCAGCGATCCCTGCCGCCCCTATGGTTTGGTCTTTTCATGGCGATCCCGGTGCTGGTGTTTCTGGCATTCAGAACCGTCTTGAAGGTGGTCCAAAAGGACGATTCACCGGGCCGGATCATGGCCGATCGAGCCAGACAGTCGCTTAAATCCGCCAGCGCCGACATCCCGGATGCCGAGTTTCTCTCGTCCCTTTACCGGGCGCTGGTATCGGCCATCCTCGGCCGGCAGGGCGTGATGGGCACCTCGCTCACCTGGTCGGAGGCCAGCGATCGACTGCTGCAAATCGGATGGAATGCGGACGACGCCAGCGCTACGGCGCGGCTCCTGGAAACGATCGAATCCTTCAACTACTCCGGCGGCAAACTGGACACGCCAAAACGGGCGGATCTGCTGGAACGGACCCGGCAGGCGGTAAGGAGGCTGACCCGATGAACGTGTGGCAGATCACGGCTGCAAGCCTTTTAGTGTTCCTGGCAAGCACCGCCTCCGTGCCGGCATCGCCGACGGTGCGCACCTTCATGGACGGTACACAAGCCTTCCACAAGGGGGATTGGCCGGCCGCCATCGCCGCCTTCGAAAGCCTCGCCGCCAGCGGGGTGGACAACGGCAAGCTCTTCTACAACCTGGGCAACGCCTATTTGAAAAACGACGACCTGGGCCGCGCCCTGCTGTGGTATGAACGGGCATTGAAACGCATCCCGGACGACCCGGATCTGCGTTTTAACTACGACTACGCCCTGACCATGACCAAGGATGAACGGGGAGAAAAGGAATCCCCCCTGCTGCGCATCCTCTTTTTCTGGAATTACCAGCTGAGTCCTTCAACGGTTCGCTGGCTGGCCGTCTTCCTCAACGCGGCCCTGTGGACGGCATTGTCCGTTTTGGTCGTCCGGAAAAAACGCCTCCTGCGCCCCTCCATCATTCTGACCGCCGCCGCCACGGTGATTTTCAGCGCCACGGCCGCCTACAACTATGTCGTAGCCATCCAGGTGCGCCATGCCGTTGTTCTGACCGAACAGGTACCCGTCCGCTCCGGTTTCACGGACACCGACACCCAGCTCTTCGTCTTGCACGCCGGAACCAAGGTCCGTGTCGCGCGTGAAACCGATACGCACCTGCTCATCCGCTACACTGAAGACAAGATCGGTTGGGTGAGGAAAACTGAAGCCGGGATTATCTGACCGCCGGCCACATACCATTTTAGAAATCGGGCATTCTCATACCCTTCAACGGGCCCTCGCCTTTATTTCCCTTCCAGCCTTGCCAAGCGCCACTCAATGCAATAGATTTGCATTGAGGTTATTGCGCAGTCAAACCCACATCGCCAGGCACACAGGGCAGCACCATGAACACCGTTAACGCATTGATTGCAATCATTTTATTGATACTGGGTGGTTTTGTTGGCCGCGCATGGACCGCGGAACGGGTTCCCGTGTTTGTCAGCATCGCCCCCCAAGCACACTTCGTGCAACAAATTGGCAAAGACCTGGTGAATGTGCAGGTGCTGGTGGAACCCGGCGCCGATCCGCACACCTATGAACCCAGACCGCAGCAAATGGTGGCCCTGTCCAAGGCGGTGCTCTATTTTGCCATCGGCATCGAGTTCGAGGCTGCCAAGCTGGCAAAAATATCGGCCGTAAACCCCCGCATGAAGGTGGTTCACACCGACCATGGTGTCTTGAAGCTGCCGATGGCAGGCCATAACGATCACGACACGAATGATGACGACAAAACCGATCACCGTCACGGCGGTCTCGATCCGCACATCTGGCTCTCCCCGCCCCTGGTGATGCTGCAGGCCCGGTCGATCCTTACGTCACTTCAGGCCGTCGACCCGGTTCATCGCTCCGCCTACGAAGCCAATTACCGGGCGTTCATCATGGAAATCGTCGATCTGGATGCCCAGTTGCGAGCGGCCTTCGATGGCCTGAAGGGATCATCGTTCATGGTGTTTCACCCTTCGTGGGGAACCTTCGCCCACACCTATGGGCTGAATCAGGTACCCATCGAGATCGAAGGCAAGAGCCCTAAACCCGCACAGCTCAAAGATCTGATCGAACGGGCGCGGTCGAACCGGATCCGGGTGGTTTTCGCCCAACCCCAGTTCTCGTCAAAAAGCGCCGAACAAATTTCCAGGGCGATCGGCGGACGGGTCGCCGTTGTCGACCCGCTGGCCAGTGACTGGGCAAACAATTTGCGCCAGGTGGCCGAGGAATTTAAATATGCATTCGAATGATCCCACAGGCAGTGATCTCATCATTCAGATCGCGGATCTCGACTTTGCCTACAACGGGCAGCGTGTGCTCAGCGACATCAACCTGGAGGTCCAAGAGGGCGACTTCATCGCCATGATCGGTCCCAACGGCGGCGGCAAAACCACCTTGCTCAGGCTCATGCTCGGACTGCTCAAACCGGAGCGGGGCCGAATCCGGGTCATGGGAAAACCGGCGCCACGAGTCTCCCATCACATCGGCTATGTGCCCCAGGACGTACACATCAACCGTCGCTTTCCCATTACGGCCTTGGACGTGGTGCTCATGGGCAAGCTGGCCCCCGGAAAAAGATGGTCGACCAACGCCCAGCAGGACCGCCGGGATGCCCTGGAGGCACTGGAACGAATCGATATGGCCGGCCTGGCCCACCGCCGTATCGGCGAGCTGTCCGGCGGCCAGCGCCAGCGGGTGTTCATCGCCCGGGCCCTGGTCACCCGGCCCCGGCTGCTGCTGCTGGACGAACCCACGGCGAGCATCGATTCCAAAGGGCAGACCGAATTTTTCAGACTGCTCAAACGGCTGAACAATGACATCACCATTATCGTGGTCAGCCACGACCTGCTGGTGATCTCGACGTACGTGAAGTCGGTGGCCTGCGTGAACGGCCGGCTGCACTACCACCGCCAGGCCGAGATCACCGGCGACATGCTCGAAACCATGTACCCATGCACCGTCGAGGAAGTCTGCCCCGTCGAACTGGTGACCCACGGTCACCTGCCCCACCGCGTCCTGCAGCACCACAAGGAGTGATCGATGATCGAGGCCCTGCAGTTCGAATTCATGCGCAACGCACTGGCCGCCGGTCTGCTGGCCAGCATCATCTGCGGCATCATGGGCACCCTGGTGGTGGTCAACCGAATCGTTTTTCTTTCCGGCGGCATCGCCCATGCCGCCTACGGGGGCATCGGCCTGGCGTTTTACTTCGGATGGCCCTACCTGGCGGGAACCCTGGGATTTTCACTGGGGGCGGCCATGATCATGGCCGCTGTCACCCTGAAGGCCCGACACCGGGCCGACACCATTATCGGCGTCATCTGGGCCCTGGGGATGGCCTGCGGCATCATCCTGATCGACCTGAGCCCCGGCTACAACGTGGATCTGATGAGCTACCTGTTCGGCAGCATCCTGACCGTGCCGGACGCCGACCTGTGGATCATGATGGCTATGGGTTTTTGCATCGTTGCCCTGGTAGCGGTCTACTACAAGGACCTGCTGGCCCTCTCCTACGACGAAGAGTTCGCCCGCATTCGCGGCGTGCCGGTGACCGCCCTTTACTTTCTGCTCATCGGCATGCTGGCGGTTACCGTGGTGATGGTTATCCAGGTGGTGGGACTGATCCTGGTGATCGCGCTGCTGACCATCCCCCCTTTCATTATGGAAAAGCACGCCCGGTCCCTGCTGCAGATGATGATCGGATCCAGTGTATTGGGTGTGGTGTTTACCGTTGCCGGGTTGTGGATTTCCTATGCGTTTGACCTCACCTCGGGAGCCTCCATCATCATGGTGGCCGGCCTCTTTTTTTTCCTGAACCTGCTGGTAGCGCGGTTGGTCCCCGCGCCGAAAAAGTTGCCTGCATCCCGAACGACCGAAGAAAATACCGCCGTGGGCCCGCAGAGGAGCTAGCATGTGCAATCGATGCAATTATGAGGACCTGCTGATCGCCGCTCGTCTGGATGCGACCGACAACCGGATTCGTGTGCTGGAAGTCATCGGCAACAACAGCTATCCGCTGTCCGCCGCCGATATTTACCAAACCCTGGAACGTAACGGCAGCATCAACCGGGTTACCGTCTACCGGATCCTGGACCTGCTGGTGGAACATGACCTGGTGGATCGTATCAGCACCGGTGGCCGGGCTTTTTACTATGGGATGGCCCCCAATGCCAACCACCATCCCCATCCCCATTTTTACTGCACGCGTTGCGGCCAGATGGACTGTCTGACACCGGACAGCCTGAATGTAGACAGCGAGGAGTTGTGGAGAACGTTTCCCGGCCGTATCGACAAGGTCGAAGTCCGGGTCGACGGCATTTGCAAAAACTGTATGAAATAAATGAATCCCCTCGTCTCCGCAGATGCGGCCAATGGTCACCATTTTCGACAAGACCACCCGGTTGCCCGGTTGTTCCTGTCCGCTCAGCTTGTATTTGTTGCCGCGCTCGTCTGCCTGATCTTATTTTTCCGCCACACCCCCTGGTTCGACACGCTTGGCGTCACCTTTGTTTCTATTTTTCTGGAAGCGCTGCCCTTCATGTTGCTGGGTGCATTTATCGGCGGGTTCATCGAGGTCTTCGTTTCGAAAACCATCATCTCACGCATCCTGCCGACCGGTATGCTGCCGGCCATTTTCCTGTCTGCCGGCCTCGGCATGGTGTTTCCGGTATGTGAATGCGCCATTGTTCCGGTGGTGCGCCGGCTATTCAGCAAGGGACTGCCATTGGGTGCCGGCATTGCTTTTCTGCTGGGCGGCCCCATCGTCAACCCCCTGGTGGCCCTTTCGACTGCAGTGGCCTATGGCAGCGACCTGCGCATGGCCTGGTTCCGGTTGGCCTCTGGATATCTTATCGCTGTGGCCATGGGCCTGTTGATCGACCGGTCCTTCTCACGGGAAACCGCCCTGACCGGCTTTCCGGTGGACGCGTCAGGAGAAACCGATTCATCATCACGGATACCGGAAAAAATTCTGCACGCACTCCGGCACGGGGCATCTGATTTTATCGATATCGGCCGGTTTTTGGTGTTCGGCGCTTTCGTGGCGGGTGTTCTGCAGACCCTAGTCGTCCGGGGAGAGTTAGCCGTCTTGTTCGGGTCGATTCCCCTTTCCATTCTGGCCATGATGATTCTGGCGCTCCTCTTGAGCCTGTGCAGTGAAGCCGATGCATTTGTCGCGGCATCCTTTCGCACCACACTGCCCCTTTCCGCCCAGATGGCCTTCATGGTTCTGGGACCGATGCTGGATCTGAAACTGATTGCCATGTATTTCAGGATGTTCAGAAAACGCCTGATTCTGGTCCTGTCTTTATCAACATTCGCCATCGTATTTGTGATCATGATGGCCGGCTCATGGATGGTCAGATGAGGCGAATCCTAAAAAAGCTGGTGCTGTCCGTCTGCCGCTACCTTGACGTTCTTCTATTTGTTGCATGGTTAGGCGCGCTGTGCGCATTGCTGCTGACGGGAACCGACACCGCGTTCCTTCACCCCCGGTTCCGGCTTTTTCTGGCGGCTGGTGCCGTGCTGCTGATGGCATTTATTCTTGTGGCCCTGATTGGCCCGAAACGGCATGATGCCGGCTGGCCATTGGCGATGACAGTGGTGCAAGCGCTCGTAATCCTGACGCCGTTGCTTTTCCTGACCACCATTGTCGATCAGGGTATGGGGTCGTACGCACTGATCAGAAAATATACGGGCATGGAGCAGAAAACCCTGACCCGTCTGCTGGAAAGCGGAAAAAGCATCGCCGATGATGCGAACCCAAGGCCAGCCATGACCCTGCTGGATATCGCCCGGAATATGAAGCGGATTAACGGGAGGCGGGTAATCACCGAGGGGTTGGTCTATCGCCCCGCTATCATGCCGGCAAACACCCTGACCCTTTTCCGGTTCGCTATCTTCTGCTGTGCGGCAGACGCCATGCCCGTGTGGGTGTTTGTGGAGAAACCGGGTGTGGAATTTTTTAATGACGAAAACTGGATTCGTGTGGACGGTACCGTTCAGATTGTCAATTTCAACGGCACCGATGTGCCGGTGATCAAAGCTGACACCATCGTGAAAAAACCAGCTCCGCCTCCGGGCGACCAGTATCTGTTTTTCTAACAACCCGTCAGAGCACCCGGCCTGACTCACTGGAGACTGACGCCCAGCCCTTTCAAAAGACAGAAACGACGTCTTATCTCAATCTCATCTCGAATCGCCACATTTCTGTGATAGATTCTTTTTCCCGATGTAATCTGCAGTGGATTGGAAATTCAACAGCCCGTATATGTAGTGGTGCGTTGGATTGGCAAACATTCTTAATATTTAGTGAAATTGGCAAGTAAACACAAGGTATTGTCAAACCATTTCTTTTGCGATAGCCAAATCTATTATTGATGGGATAAATGTTAAACCTCTGCGACAATACACACGATTGTTGGCGAGCATTAACCAACCCTTTCCTCAGCTTTTGTTTCATAATACATAAATTGCATAAATGCTTTTACGCGAGCAGTTTGGCGAAGGTCGGGATGGGTTAATATCCAAACATCATGGTGGCAGGACTTTGGCAGATCCATCACCTTACGCAAAGCA
>NZ_JBUOIV010000100.1:0-9479 GCF_055467485.1 Desulfosarcina sp.
AGAAAGTCTCAAGCACATATGGAGCTATCGTTCCCGAACCTGGGCACAAAAGTCACTGGACAACTGGTGTGCCCTGGCCAGAACTGTAAAAAACCCTTCGCTGACCAGCTTTGCGAAAATGCTGGAACGGTATCGCTATGGCATCTTGAACCACTGCGATTTCGACATCCATACCGGAAAACTCGAAGGGGTTAACAACAAGATCAAGGTCATCAAACGCAAGGCCTACGGCTTTCATGACCTCCGGTATTTCACATTGAAAATTTACCAGGCTTTCTCCAACTATTAATACGGCAAATAAATATACCAAATACTTCTCATTTATGATATAGCCTCGTGTATGGAAAAAACCGATACACGAAAGTTGAAACCAGAGGTCCAACAAGAGTTGCGCAACCAGGCCATCAGGCTTCGCCAATCAGGGATGACCTACAAGGAAATCGGGGCCATCGTCGGCGTTCATCCCACCAATGTGTGCAAGTGGTGGAAAGCCTATGAGCAGGGTGGCAAAAAGGCGGTTGCTCACAAAGTGCGCGGCCGCCGCCAAGGCGAATGCCGCACGTTGACCAAGGCTCAGGAACGTGAGCTTCGACACGCGATCAAGGATCGATGCCCGGATCAATTGAAACTGCCCTTTTCCCTGTGGACGCGCATTGCCGTCCAACAACTGGTTAAGCAACTGTATTCGATTCGCATGCCCATTCGAACGGTCGGGGAATACCTGAAACGCTGGGGCTTTACCCCCCAGAAGCCGCTTACCCGGGCATATGAAAAGAATCCGAAGGCGGTTCAGCAGTGGCTGGATGAATCGTATCCGGCCATTGCCGAGCGGGCTAAAACCGAAAACGCCGAGATCCACTGGGGCGATGAAACCGGGTTGCTCAACAGCGCCTATTACCTTCGCAGCTACGCGCCTGCCGGTAAGACACCCGTTGTAGGCATGCCGGCCAAGCGAGAGCGGGTGTCGATGATATCAACGGTGACCAACCAGGGCAAAGTTCGATTCATGCTGTATGAGCAAGCCATGAATGCCAAGACCCTCATCCGGTTCATGGGGCGACTGATCAAAGATACTGACCGGAAGGTGTTTCTGGTTCTGGACAATCTGCGATCCCATCACAGCAAACCGGTTCGTGAATGGCTTGAGGAACGCAAAGAACGGATTGAAGTGTTCTTTCTGCCCTCTTATTCGCCCGAACTAAATCCCGATGAATATCTAAACCGTGACCTGAAACTCAATGTTCATAAAGGCGCACCGGCCCGAACGAAAGCCCAACTGAAACGAAAAACCATTGGCCATTTGCGCAAGCTGCAAAAGCTTCCCAGTAGAATCGTCAAATACTTCAAAGATCCCAACATCGCCTATGCTGCTTAGTTGGTGTTTTTAATTGCCATAGTAATAAAAACAACCCATGCGGAAAAACCACCAGGCAAACGTAAGGAGGACGGTCATGACAACAAAATCCGAAGTTTATAAATGCAAAGTCTGTGGGGCCATCATCGCCGTGATCACCGGGGGCAAAAGGGAATTGGCTTGCTGTAGTCAAAAATAATATCAGCCATACGGTTATGGAAACGTAAAACCGGATCGACCCTCCAGCAAATCCACCCCTTTCCACCTTGTTAAAGAATCCGACAACGCTTCTCTTCCTTTCAGTTGTCGAAGATTCCCAATTTTCTTACTAACAAATTGTAATTATATATTTTTTTAATTTTATGCCAGACAGTTGGAACTGGCATATCCATTGCTCAATGAGTCTTAAAAGCAGGAAAGTCATAAGGCATTCCCAACAATTTCTGAAAGGAGTTACCCATGTCACCGACATTTAGAATAATGGCCGCAGTGGATCTATCCGACTATTCAGCTACGATTGTGCGCTACGGCGTATGGCTGTCCAAACAGCTGAATGCGGATCTGGTGCTGGTCAATGTGATCAATCAGCGCGATCTGGATATGGTTCAACGGGCAATGACCGGCTATGAGGCATTCTCTTTCCAAAACTATCTCAAGACCCAGATACAGGATCGCAAAACCAGCCTCAACGGATTAATTGAGGCGGCTTCCCCGGGCGCGGTTAAATGCCGCGGCCTGGTACTCAGCGGAGTTCCCTACCGGGAACTGCTCGCGGCTATCGACGTTGAAAAACCGAATCTGATGATTGTGGGTACCAAGGGACGCAGCAACTTGGCCGACGTGGTGGTCGGCTCAACGGCACGCAAAATGTACCGCCGCTCGCCAATCCCACTGCTGACAATACCGGCCGGTTTCAACGAACTGCCCTGAGGCAGGGACAGCCTAACAGGTTTTGACAATCCGCTGATCGTCATCACAGCGATAAAAGGAGAAAAACCATGTTGATCAGATACTGGATGAGCAAACCAGTGATTACCGTTGAGAAAAACGATTCGATGCAACAGGCTGCCACCTTGATGAAGGAGAACCATATCCGGTTGCTACCTGTGGTCGACAAAGGAAAGCTTTGCGGTATCCTCAGCGACCGCGACCTAAAACGGGCCTCAGCATCGGACGCCACCAGCCTGGATGTGCACGAACTGCTCTATCTCATTGCCAAAATCAAGGTGGGCGACATCATGACCCGCAACGTGGTCACGGTGCACCAGGATTGGACCGTCGAGGAAGCCGCGAACCTCATGCTGGAACACAAAATATCCGGCGCCCCCGTGGTGGACGACAATGGCCAGCTGTGCGGGGTCATCACCCAGACGGACCTGTTCAAGGCCACCTTGTACATCACCGGTTTAAAAAAACGCGGATTCCACCTGGCATTAGTCCTGGAAGACACCCCCGGTTGCATAATGGAGATAGTCAGTGTGATCAGAAAATTCGGCGGCCGCATGGCCAGCATCCTCTCCACCTACGAACGCGCACCGGCGGGGTTCCGCAATGTCTATCTGCGGTTCACGGACGTTTCCCGCGACAGGATCGACGACCTACTGGAGATTTTAAGGGGCAAGGCCAAACTGCGCTACATGGTGGATCACCGCGAGAACCGGCGAATCCTGTTCGACAACCACTGATTCAACCTTTTCATTGCACACAGGAGAAAAACGATGGCACCCAGACAAAAACGCCTGCTGCTGGCCGTGGACGGATCCGATCGCGCCTTGCAGACCGTGAGGTACGCCGGAGAAGAAGAGGCTTTCAGGGGCATGAAGATCGTCCTGTTCCATGTCTTCAACAACATTCCGGACGCCTACTACGACCTGGAAAAGGAACCGAAGAGCGTCAAGGTGGTCCGTCACGTGCGCAGCTGGGAAGCCGAGCAGAAAAAAAATATGCGCACGTACATGGAGCAGGCCCGGCAGATGCTGCTGGATGCCGGGCATGCCGCATCGGCGGTCGACATCAAGATCCAGAATCGTAAAAAAGGCGTGGCCCGGGACATCATCATCGAGGCCCACAACGGCTACGAAGCGGTCCTGACCCGCCGCCGGGGCTTCACCGATCTGAAAAACGTCACCGTGGGCAGCGTCACCAACAAGCTGCTGGAAAAGCTCTCCTTCACGCCGGTGCTCATCGCCGGACGCAAGCCGATCAATAAGAAGGTACTCGTGGCGGTGGATGGCTCTCCCGGCGCCACCAAAGCGGTTCAATTTGTGGCCGACATGTTGGGACCGCTGGGTAACTATCAGGTGAGACTGCTCCATGTGGTACGCGGCATCTCCAAATCGGACGTGGACGCGTTGGACGCAAACGCCATCGACCAAACCGAACCCATCTTCGAATCGGCTGTCGGCATCCTGAAAGCTGCCGGGTTTGATCCGGAAAACATCTCCACCAAAACCGTCACCGGTGTGATCAGCCGGGCGGGTGCCATCGTCAAAATGGCTGAAAAGGGTGGCTGGGGTACTATCGTGGTGGGCCGGCGGGGATTGTCCAACGTCAGCGATTTCTTCATGGGCCGGGTGAGCAACAAGGTGATTCATGTGGGCCGCAAGGAAACTGTGTGGGTGGTGACGTAATAACTGATAGCTGATGGCTGATGGCTGATGGCTGATGGCTGATGGCTGATGCAAAAAAATCGGGGAAATCCTGTCAAGCATGAACAGCGAGAATGACCATGGGCATTGAGCGTCTGGAAAATATCTTTCACCCGAAATCCATCGCCGTTGTCGGTGCTTCCGAACGGCCGGGCTCGGTCGGCCGGGCGGTGATGCACAATCTGGTGGAGGCGGGATTTGAAGGCCGCCTCCATCCGGTCAATCCGAAATTCCCGTCGATTATGGGGAAAACGGCTTACCCATCCTTGAACCACGTGGAAGGTCCGTTGGATCTGGTGGTGGTGGCGACCCCCATGGAAACCGTACCGGAGATCATCGCCGATTGCCGACGCATCAAAACCGCCGGTGCGGTGGTGATCTCTGCGGGCGGTAAAGAAACAGGCGAACGCGGCCGACAGCATGAGGCACGGATCCGTCAGGCGGCAGCGGGCAGCGAGGTCAGAATCATCGGCCCCAACTGTTTGGGTATCATGTGCACGGCCGCCCGACTCAATGCCACCTTTGCCGCCCGCATGCCCCTCGAGGGCAAGCTGGCATTCATCTCCCAGAGTGGCGCCATTTGTGTGGCCATTTTGGATTATTCGGTAAAAGAACATATCGGCTTCAGCCATTTCATCAGCCTGGGATCCATGCTGGATGTGGATTTTGGAGACATCATCAACTATTTAAGCGGCGATCCCAAGGTCAGCAGCATCATCATGTACGTCGAGAACCTGACCCACCACCGCAGCTTCATGAGCGCGGCCCGGGCGGTGAGCCGGGTCAAGCCCATCATCGCCTTAAAGGCCGGAAGGAGCCGGGCCGGCGCGATTGCCGCCACTTCGCACACCGGCGCCATGGCCGGTGAAGATGCGGTCTACGATGCAGCGTTCGAGCGGGCCGGCATCGTTCGGGTCAAAACCTTCGAAGAACTTTTCGACGCGGCGGAAATCCTCTCCCGCAAGGGCCGTTCCCGTGGGCCCGGACTGTCCATCCTCACCAATGCCGGCGGTCCCGGTGTCATGGCTGCCGATGCATTGGCCGACTACGGGGCAGAACCCGTGGCCTTGTCGGCGAATACCATAAACCAGTTAGACGCCCTCCTCCCCGAATACTGGAGCCGTGGAAACCCTGTCGATATCCTTGGCGATGCCACGGCGCAGCGTTATGCAGATGCAGCCCGGGTGCTGCTCAAGGCCCGCGAGGTCCAGGGCCTGCTGGTCATGCTGGCCCCGCAGGCCATGATCGATGCCACCGATGTGGCCCGGGTGCTTTCCGAACAGCTTCAAAACGCCACCATGCCAGTGCTTACCTCCTGGCTGGGTGGTGTTGATGTGGAAAAGGGACGGGAGCTTTTCAACCAGGCCGGTATCGCCACCTTCGACACCCCGGAACGGGCCGTGCGCGCATTCATGAACCTGCATCGCCATGCCCGCGGCATCGAAATGCTCCAACAAATTCCGCCGCGTCTGTCCACGCGGATCCGCGTAGACCGTGAGGCCGCCGGCCGCCTGGTTGAAAACGGCCTGGCATCCGCCAGCGGCCTGCTCACGGAAACGGAAGCCAAAGCCCTGATCGCCGCCTATGGCATCCCGGTGAATCCAACCACTGCAGCTGCTTCCGCCGATGAAGCCGGTTCCATGGCACAAGACTGTGGTTTTCCGGTGGTGATGAAAATACTTTCCCGGGACATTACTCACAAATCGGATACCGGCGGTGTCGCTTTGAATCTGAAGAACGCTGACGAGGTAAAACAAACCTTTACCCATATGGTCACCAACGCCCGCAGCGCCTTCCCCCAGGTTAAAATCGACGGTGTGACCATTCAGCCCATGATCGAAAAACCGGACTGTGAATTGATTCTGGGCGTCAAGAAGGATGCGGACTTTGGCCCGGTGATTCTGTTCGGCATGGGAGGCGTGCTGGCCGAACTGCTGGGCGACCGTGCCATCGCCCTGCCTCCCTTAAACCGCCTGCTGGCCGCCCGGCTCATGGAAGGCACCCGCATCGACCGGCTGCTCAAAGGCTATCGCAACCACCCACCGGCCGACCGGGAACGACTGGAAGAGGTGTTGATCCGCCTTGCCCAGTTGACCACCGATTTCCCGCAGATTACCGAACTGGACATCAACCCGATGGTCATCCAAAACGGCCAGCCGATCGCCGTCGATGCCCGCGTGGTTCTCAAGCCGGCGTCGGTCCAGGCCCCAATGCATCTGGCGGTAAGCCCCTATCCGGCCCAGTATGAATCCCGGGTGAACGTGGCGGACATCGGCGAACTGCTGATCCGCCCCATCCGCCCGGATGATGCCCAGTTGCTGGTGGATCTGTTCGACACCCTTTCTCACCAAAGCATCTACTACCGGTTTTTCTCTCCCATGAAACAGCTTTCCCCCACCATGCTGGCCCGTTTCACGCAGATCGACTACGATCGTGAGATTGCACTGGTTGCAGTTGCTGAATCGGATCCATCGGAAAAAATGCTGGGGGCCGCCCGCGTCATCCTGCAGCACAACCTCAAGGATGCGGAATTTGCCGTTCTGGTGGGAGACCCCTGGCAAGGCAAGGGCATCGGGGCACACCTATTGGCCACCTGCCTCAACATTGCCCGGGAGCGCCAGTTCAGAATCATCTGGGGGACCGTACTGGCCGAGAACAAAGGCATGCTGGCACTGGGCCGCAAGCTTGGTTTTGCCATCAAGCGAAGCAGCCAGCCAGGGGAGTTCGAACTGACCCTGGATATTTCTAAACTGCCGCCTGTATTGCCGGTTCCGGAATGAAAGAAAGACGATGAACCAGGTCAGTGAAATCCTCATCGCTGATAGAAATCCCCGTATCAGGAGTTTTCTTAGGCGTGAACTGGGATCCTGCGGCTACAACATACGGTTGGTCGAAAACGCAAATGAAATCCTCAAACTGATTGACAGCCACATCCGGATCGACCTGCTCATTTTAGATCCTGATTTCCCGGGTGTGGATGGGGTCGAAATGGTCCGAAACATTATAGATCGGATTCCCCAATTGCCGGTGGTGCTCTATTGCATTCGAGGAACCGACAACCTGACCGAGTCTATTGCTGGAAAGATCTATCACGTCGAGAAGAATGGCCAAAGCATCGACCTCCTCAAAGCGACCATCCAAAGGATTCTTCCCGATGATGCCATTTATGCAGGACAATCATCGATGAACGCTTCGACCGTGAGGCCGCCTATTCACCGGTAGTAATAGCTTATCGCTTCAACCAGGGTATTTCCGACGAAGAAACGGAGATGTGCGGCTGGGTGCTCTATACTGCGAACCCCATGAACATAAGGGACCAAAGGATAGTGATCAATGCCACCTGGATCCTGCCCAAGGCGGTGGTTGATGGTACCACGGCAACAGATTTGTTTCTGGTGGCCAAAATACTGCGACTGCTTCAGGAAAGGAGCGTCGAGCGACTGGGCGGCCGGGAAACGATATCGGTGGATGTGCGCATCATCGCTGCCACCAACCGGGAATTAGAACATCTGATGAGCAAAGGCCAGTTCCGCGAGGATCTTTACTACCGGCTCAAGGTGATCACCATCTGGCTGCCGCCACTACGCGAACGCACTGGCGACATTTCGCTGTTGGTCGACTATTATCTAACCCGCTTCGCGACGGACCTGGGTCTTGAAAACCCGGGGATCACCCGCGAAGCCCTGTCCGCGCTGGTCTCCAGCCCGTGGCCGGGAAACATCCGCGAGCTTGCCAACACCCTTCAGAAGGCCTTGATTTTCAACCGCGGCGCCCCGCTGAGCCTGGCGGACATCACCCAGGCCGCCGGCGTAAACGCAAAGCATCCCCATCTCAACGAAGCTGCCTGCGATGATAGCATCCGCGCCTGGATTCGCAACCTGCTGTCAAAAGGGAGGCAGGAAAACCTCTTCGAAAACTGCATTGACCATTTCGGTAGCCTGCTGGTGGGGGAAGCGCTGAAGCTGACCGGCGGCAACCGCTCCCAGGCCGCCAAGCTGCTGGGCATGTCCAGGCCGACCCTGCACACCAAAATCGATAAGTACAACCTCAAAATCGAAACCAGCGTCAGATAAACTCAATTCCTATGTGAGAATAATCGGATTCTCACACTCAACGTAGCCAGATAATATCACACGAACTGGAAAGCTTGATGTTACTGCTATTAAAACGTAACAAAATACCGACCGGATAAAAAGTCGGTGGATTGCAATATCTTGCTGATTTTTCTATTAAAAATAGAAAAGGAGGCAGGTATGCAACACCATCGATCCCATCAATCCAACCCCAATTATGATATCGGATGCCATCCGAGCGACCTTCGGGACCGTATCGACAGCGAGCCGTTCCTCAGCGGTCTAATCCAGCCCAGTTTTGCCCAATCGATTGAGACTGTCGTCGTCGCCCAGAACCGGTATGCGCGTCGAAAGGTGCTCGATCACCTCATAGTCAAAGCATCGGCAGCCGGAGAGTTGCCCGGATCAGAGCATTTGACGCAATATCTGTCCGAAAAATACCGGCGCAACTGCAGTCCTAGCACCCTGCGGCTGACGGCCGCCTCCCTGATTCTGTTTTTATCGTTTTGTCGACGATCGGGTAAGCATCAGATCGAACAGGTCGACCGGCAGGACCTGGAGGCCTTTGTTGAGCATGAGCAAGACCGGGGTTTGAAGCCCACTTCAGTTCGCACCCGTTTGTGTGCCGTTTATGCGTTCTTGCGGTTTTTAATCGAAAAGAAGATCGTGGGCTATGAGCTGTTGGAGCGAAAAATCCGGCTCAAGCTCCCCGATCGTTTACCGCGGGCCATGGAAGCCGAGCATGTCAAACGCCTGCTTTCGGTGATTGATCATATCCGGAACCGTGCTTTGATTATGCTTCTATTGCGAACGGGGATGCGCATCGGGGAGTTGTTGAATGCCACCGTTGAGGATGTCGATCTCAACGATCAGAAAATCGTGATCTGCAAGGCCGATAAAACCGGTGTGGGCCGTGTGGTCTATTTTAGCGACGACGCCCTCGAAGCGTTGATGGCTTGGCTGCGGGTCAGGAATCCGCACCAGTGGCGTCTTTTTTACGCGCAAGGCCGGTCGTCGCTGAGCTACGAGTGTTCCCGAATGATCTTTAAAAAGTACCTGCAAAAGGCAAGATTGCAATACCATGGTTACACCCTGCATTGCTTGCGGCATACCTTTGCCACCGAGTTACTCAATGCCAGGATGCCCCTGGAGTGCCTGCGGGTTCTGCTGGGCCACACCAACCTGGAGGTTACCCGTCGGTATGCACGGTTGACAGATAAAACGAGGGAAGAAGAATACTTTAACGCCATGAATAAGGTGGTCAACGATGAATTCGGTGAATATGACCAATGTGATGATTAATTTTCGTCGCCATTTGAAACGTCGCAATTACTCCCCTCACACGGTAAAATATTATCTGAGCGTCCTCAAACAGTACGTGGTGTGGCTGGCGCTGCCGTTGGA
>NZ_JBUOIV010000101.1:0-9288 GCF_055467485.1 Desulfosarcina sp.
GGTACAGATGAGAAGGAAGTCCGCACCGGCGCGCTCCAGTCTTTTGGCGGCTTCCACCAGATAATCCGTCACACGGTCCCATTCGCTGCAGCGCATGAGGGTTTCAATCTCGCCAAAATCCACCGAGACCATGATGCTTTTGGCCGAATGCAGCCCGCCCAGGCGATTCCGGACGACTTCGTTGATGATGCGATAATATTCGCTGGAGGATTCCCAGCTCATTCCGCCGATCATTCCGATGGTTTTCATGCTTCCTTCTGCCGAAATTTGTTATTATTGGTTTTTATAGGTAATTTAAAGTAATAATTATAACTACATATTGACATAAACTGACATTGCCGCTAATTAAAACAACCCGGGTTCAGCCTGAAATACCGTTTCGAATTTTACGTTCGATTAAGGTGGAAATATCATGTTTGGCATGTAGAGGAAACACCAAAAATGGACAAGATCAATCAGTTGAAAACACTGCTTTCAACCAAAGAGGTGGCCCAGTTTCTGGATGTCAACGAAAAGATGGTTTACAGCCTGGTTTCCGAAAAGGGCCTGCCGGCCACCAAGATCACCGGCAAATGGCTCTTCCCGCGTCACCTGGTGGAGCAGTGGGTGGAGGCGCACACCATCAACTATCCGGACAGCCGCGTCCAACCCCCGGCCTACCAGGGGCTGCTGGTCCTCACCGGCAGTAACGACCTGCTGCTGGACAAGGCGATCACGCTTTTTAACCGCATATACCCGGATCACATCGCCGTATTCGGGAACCTCGGCAGTATGGGGGGCTTGCGGGCCCTGCGGCGCAGCCTGTGTCACATCGCCACGAGCCATCTGCTCCAGGAGAGCGAAGACGACTACAATTTCGATTTCGCCGTCAAGGAGCTGGACAAGATGCCGGCCGTGGTGAACTTTTGCCGGCGGGAGCAGGGGTTGCTGGTTCAAAGGGGCAACCCTAAAAAAATCACCCGGATTGCGGACCTGGGCCAACCCGGTCTCACCATCGTCAATCGGGCGCTGGGCACCGGTACACGCCTGCTGCTCGATTTTGAACTGAAAAACGCCGGAATCAAAGCTGAAAAGATCAAGGGGTATGCCAACGAAGTCCAGCGCCACCTGGACGTGGGCCTGGAGGTTTTAGCCGGTCGGGCCGATGGCGGTCCGGCCATCCGGGCCGTGGCCGGTCTGCTGGATCTGGATTTCATCCCCCTGCGCTGGGAACGCTACGACCTGATGATCGCCAAGGAACGCTTTTTCGACGAAGGCGTCCAGCGCTTCCTCGGCCTGTTGCATGAAAAGGCCTTCAAGAATCTGACCGAACGGCTCCAGGGTTATGACCTCCAGTTTTCCGGCAAGATGGTCTTCCCCGGCAATTCTGTCGATAAGGTATCCGCTTAGACCAGAGTTACATTTTTAAATGGCCACATTTTTAGAGGAGGTGGAGATGAAACGGTTACATTGCCTGTTACTGGCCATCGGATTGACGCTGACGGTTTTTTCCAGTGCGGGATTCTGCGCGGAAAAGATCATCAAAATGTCCACCACCACCAGCACCCAGGCTTCCGGTCTGCTGGACGTGCTGCTGCCGGAACTGGAGAAAGACACCGGCATCCAGGTCAAGGTTATCGCCAAGGGTACCGGAGCGGCCATTCGTGACGGCAAGGACGGCAATGTGGACGTGATCTTCGTGCATGCCAAGGCCCGCGAAGAACAGTTCGTCAGCGACGGTTTCGGCACCAAACGCTATGCGGTCATGCACAATGACTTTGTCATCCTGGGGCCGCCCGCCGATCCGGCCGGCGTCAAGGGCATGAAGGATGTGGCCGCGGCACTGAAAAAGATCGCTGCTGCCAAGCAACCTTTCGTTTCCAGGGGCGACGACAGCGGTACCCATACCAAGGAGCAGGCCCTGTGGAAATCCACAGGTCTTCCGCTGGAAACCAGCGGCATGAAAATCAGCTCCGGCGGCAAAGACAAGGAGATCAGCTTCACCCATCCGCAAGGGCTGGGAGAATGGTATTTGTCCATTGGCCAGGGGATGGGCAAGACGTTGACCTTTGCCGATGAAAAACAGGCCTATACCATGTCCGATCGCGGCACCTACATCAAGTATAAGTTCGGGCGCGATGTGCCCCTGGAGTTGGATGTGCTGGTGGAAGGCGATGAGCGCCTGGCCAACCCCTACGGGGTGATTCCGGTCGATCCCAAGAAGCACCCCCACGTGCAATACGATCTGGCCAAGCAGTTCGCCGAGTGGCTGGTTTCGGAGCGCGGTCAGTCGGTGATTCGCAACTATCGGTTGTTGGGGCAGCCGTTGTTCTACCCTGACGCCATCCCGTAGAAGCGGTTTAAACACCTATCTAATGTCCGATTTCGGCGTTGCGGGCCGTTTCTTTGGCAGTGCCGGGGGACCCTACCCCCGACACTGCGTACGTACTGACGTGTACGCTCCGCTTTTGAAACGCCCCGCGCCTTGCCCTCGAACATGATCTGCGGCATTTAAACCGCTCCTACAGAAATTCGTGAGAACGCAAAGGGTGCTATTGCGGCGGCTGATGCCGTGCCTTCGGGCATCACTCAAGCATTCAAGCCCAATCTAAAAGAGTTGGAGAATAGAACGCTTCTACAGAAATTTGTAAATCCAGTCTGGGCTTTTGCGCCTGTCCCGCCGAAGCTGTTAAGCGAAGGCGGGTCGGCTTAAACCTCAAAAACGACAGAATTCATTAATTTTAGTCAAGGCAATTATAACTTTAGACATTTCTTATGGACCTTCTCATCGACAGCCTCAAATCCGCTATCCTGCTGGTGGTCGCCCTGGATCCCGAGATGCTGGCAATCGTGACCGTGTCTCTCAAAGTCAGCTTGATGTCCACCTTGCTGGCTTCACTCATTGGGGTTCCGGTCGGTTTTGCCATCGCTTTTAACGAATTCAGTGGCAAGCGGATGCTGGTGACGGTTCTTAATACATTGCTCGCACTCCCCACCGTGGTTATCGGACTTTTCGTGTATGCGTTTATTTCAAGACGCGGAATATTGGGGATATTCGACCTGCTGTACACGCAGCATGCGATCGTTTTTGGCCAGGTCATCCTGATCATTCCGGTGGTAACCGTTTTCACTGTAGCGGCTATAAGCCGAATCGACGAACGCTACCGCAAAACAGCCATGACCCTGGGCGCCAATCGCCGCCAAACGGCTTGGATCATATTCAGAGAAGCGCGTTTCGGTATCCTTGCCGCGGTCATCGCTGCTTTCGGACGCGTCATCTCCGAGGTGGGTATCAGTATGATGCTGGGGGGTAATATAAAGGGATTTACCCGTACCATGACGACCGCCATGGCACTGGAATACGACAAAGGGGCCTTCACACTTGCCGTGGCTTTGGGAATCGTTTTGCTGGCAATCAGCTTCGGTATGAATCTGCTGTTTCATTTTTTTCAGGGAAGGACCCGGATTTGACCCTTTACACGCTTTTAAACCTCAAAAGGAGATACGGCGCACGGACTGTTCTGGACATTGATGCGCTGGATTTCGAGGAGGGAAAAATTTACGCCCTCTTGGGGCCGAACGGTGCCGGTAAGACGACCCTACTGAACATACTGGCCTTTTTAGATGTTCCCACCAGTGGCTCTGTTTATTTCCGATCGCAGAAAGTGCGTTTCGCCGAGTCCGTTTTGCAGGGCCTGCGCAAATCGGTCGTGATGGTGGATCAGCATCCCATCCTTTTTAGCACCAGCGTTTACAAGAACGTGGAATTCGGGCTGAAAATCAGAGGCATTCCCAAAAGCAAGCGTGACCGGATTGTGACCGAAGCCTTAGACCTGGTTGGGATGCGTCGTTTCTCCCCGGCAGCCGCCCATCGACTATCCGGCGGAGAAACCCAGCGGGTGGCGTTGGCCCGAGCGTTGGCTCTTTCACCGCAAGTTTTTCTTTGTGATGAGCCGACTTCCGGAGTCGACATGGAAAATCGGGGAATTGTTCTTGACATCTTGCGCAGGATTAACGCCGAGAAGAACATCAGTGTGATTTTTACGACGCATGATCGCGGCCAGGCCGCATCGTTGACGCCTCATATCCTATCACTCGAAGAGGGAAGTTTGGCTCCCTCAGTTTACGAGAATGTCTTCACCGGCATTATTGAAAAACTCAACGACGCCAACTACCGGATGACGATTCGCAATTGTCTCTCTATCGATATTCCTCAGGAACGGATCGATAAGAATGCGGGTCCTTCCAAACTTTATATCGATCCTGCTGGCTTGAAGATCATTGCCGAGGCCGACCGACAGGCGCGGATCAATATCATAGATGGAAAAGTCTTCAGCGCCGAAGTCGAAAACGACCACATCCGCCTGGTGGTTGATGCCGGTGTCTTCATTACGTTGCATGTATCAGGTGAGCAATACCGGGGCAGGCAAATTATGGTCGGAGACAGCATTACCTTGTCGATCCTTCCGGAGGCGATCCACCTTCTGTAAACCTTTTCAAATCATAAATCTTTCGGATTTTAACAGGTAAGCGATGACAAGGCCGGCAATGAACCCGGCGGCTAGGTTACTGGCAAGGGTGATGCCCAGCATCAACAGGATGGTGAAAAGTTCCTTACGACTCATGATGTCCAGGATTGTCATGGCCAGCTGACTACCGGCAAAAACAAGTAGGATTCCCAGGATGGACATCGGCAGCAGGTGAAGGACTGGCAGAATTTGTTCCCCGAGCAGGATTACCAGTAACACAAAAATGCTGCCGATCAACAGGTTCGATCCGGCTGTCCTTGCGCCGAATCGGTAATGGGCTGCCAAGCCGCCGCTTCCGTGACACAGCGGCATGCCACCGAACATCGTACTGACAAAGTTTGCCAGCGCCATGCTGATGCACGAACTTCGGTAAGTAATCTTGCGGGAATTATCACCGAAATATTCCCGCGATAGATCGGCATAAGCGATTACCGCATTTCCCAGCGTCATCGGTATTTGTGGTAGAACCAGTATTAGAAACGCCAGGGAGAAATCTTCCAGGGTGGGAAAATTGAACGGCAGCAAATGCGGTAGATGCAGGCCAAAACTCAGTCGTTCTAAACCCTGGTGCGTTCCCAGACCTGCACCAAGAAAAATTCCCCCGACCACAACAACCAAACCCGCGGGTACTTTTTTGTTGTCCAACAGCAAGAGGGTCAAAAGTCCGCCGATAACGCCGATAAAAATACCAATGGGAACCGCCCCCACGGCTTGCAGGGTCAAATAAGGTTCGGCCGCCTGCTGCAACGCCTGAAATCGGGAAACCCCGATGACCATTTTGACTCCTTCGGACATCAACAATACGCCGGTGGAGAGTTGGACTCCCCGGACGACAGAGGGAGGGGTGTATTTTCCCAGCAGGTCTATGGCACCGGTTCCTCCGATAACGAGCAGTAAGGCGGCAAGGCTAAAACCGGCGGCATAGATTTGGGAAGAAGGAAGTCCCATGGCGATGGCATAGGCGCCAACCACCTTCATCGGTTGGATAGGAACGGTCACGCCGAAAGCGAAACCCGAAAAGATATAGTATAGACCGATGGAGAAAAAGAGGCCAGCGGGATCGAGCCCATTGATCAGAATCATCCCGATGGCCAAGGGGAGGAGTGTGCCCAGATCACCAAAGGAGCCGGCCAGTTCCAGTCGATTGAACTTGTAGCGAGTAGTCATTATCCGGTTTATACGATATTGAGCTTAAGATTTGTCCTTTTCCTGGTCGAAGACCCGGCCCGGAAAGCGCAGCAATTCCTGAATCTTGGCATCCCGGATCTTTTTGTCGTGCACGGATTTGCGCTTGAAAGCCTCGGCCATTTTTTCCAGGAGGTCATCGAATTTGACGGGTTTCAGCAGATAATCGAAGGCGCCCAGTTTCATGCCTTCGATGCTGGTTTCCACCGAGGCGTGCCCGGTCAGCAGGATGACTTCGGCCAGGGGCTGGATTTTCTTAATTTCCCGCAAGGCCTCGATGCCGTCGATTCCGCCCGGCATCTTGATGTCCAGAATAACGACATCAAACAGTTCCTTTTTCATCGCCTCCAGGGCTTCCTCTCCGCTGATAACGCCGGTGGCTTCCAGGTTTCGCTTCTTCAAGCGGTTGACAATGGTCTCCAGGAAATCCACCTCATCGTCGACGACCAAGATTTTAAACATGACCATTATTTGTCTCCTTGTTGGGTTAAAATGGACACCGCCGGTCGCCATACAACTCAATAACCTATACCATTTAACCCCGACGATGTAAATTTTTGATTCAGCGCCAGCCAACATCTGACGAAAATCAGGATTTCGAATATATTCAATCTATTAAAATTATTTCCACATACCGGCGCTTCATTTCTTGGCCGGTATTTTCACCGGCAGTTTGACAACGAATACGGTTCCTTGGTCTTTTTTGCTGTTGAAAGTGATCGTTCCCCCCATGCCCTGGACGATTCCATAGCTGATGGACAACCCCAGGCCGGTGCCCTTGCCGGGGGGCTTGGTCGTATAAAACGGATCGAAAATGCGGCGCTGCTGCTCGATGGGAATGCCCGGACCGCTGTCTTTGACGTGGACTTCGAGCATCCGGTTGGCGGCCAGCGTCCGGATGGCAATCGTGCCGTCCTTGCCGATGGCATCGATGGCATTGTTGACCAGGTTCAGCAAAACCTGCTGGAGCTGCGACTGGTCGCTGGCAATGACGGGCAGATCCGACTGCAAATCCGTGCGTATGTCGATGTTGTTGATGCGGGCATGATTTTTCAACAGTTCGATGGTCTGGGTGATGATCATATTGATGTCAACATCGTCCAGGCGGGGTTCCATGCGCCGCGCGAACCCCAGCATGTTGTGGGTGATCTTGCGGGCCCGCTCTACATGCTCTTCGATCTTTTCGATGGAACGCGTGTATTCCTGGAAATTTTCGCTTTCACGAAAGTTTTCATCCGCCAGCAGGTCCCGCATCCATCCGGCCTTTTCACCGATCACTGCCAGGGGATTGTTGATTTCATGGGCGATACCGGCGGCCATTTTCCCAAGGGCGGCCATTTTGTCGGATTGGATCAACTGGGCGTTCAGTTCGTCCACCTCTTTGTCGGCCGCTTCCAGCCGCCGAATCGACATGTTGGAGGTGACAAAGGTCGCGATGATGATGGCCACACAGGCCACGATGATGGTAAAAATTTCCTTGTTGAGGGTCGAGCGCAGTCCGGCCACCTCCTCACCGGCTTCCTGGCTGATCACCAGCAGCCAATCCCTGTTTTTGAGCCAGCTGCCCGCATAGTAGCGCGCGGAACCGTTGGCTTTGATCTCGATGATGCTGGTGTCTTCCAGGAACAGACCGGGATCGAGATCGCTTTTCCCCAGGATGGCGCCGTCAAAACGGGGGTAGGTCTGGAAATAGCCATCCTTGTTGATGATGAAGGCATCGCCGCGTTTGCCGAACTGGCCGGTGCGTACCAACCGGTTGAAAACGTCGGAGTCGATGGTGGCGCGCAGTATCCAGCTGTGGCCTTCATCGTAGCCCCGGACCGCAATGATAAAATGGGGTAGCTGACGATATCCCATGTAGACGTTGCTGATATATCTGCCCTTGGCCATCACCTCACCGAACCAGGGTTGCTGAAAGTAATTGTAGCCGCTTAATTCGTAGGGACCGATGTAAACCGTCTGGTTGCCGCCGCTGTCGATGACCCCTATGTCCACCAGACCCAACCCGTCGGCGCGGCGATTGATGACCTTGAAGATGTTGGACAGATTGCGGGTGTTGTTCAAATAAGCAAAGGTGTGGGTGTCCACGATCGTGGACAGGATGGCGGTGCGTTCCCGTAGAAAAACCTCCACCGCATTGCGGTGGGAGATGGCCAGGTTGAGGGCATGGGATTCAATGCGCTCTTCCAGGACTTCGGCAAACTGGTAATAGATCATCCCGCCCAGAAAGATCAGCGGCAACACGGAGACGATCAGCGTGATAAAGATGATATCCTGTTTGAGTTTGACGTAACGCGATCTTTTCATCATTCACCCTCACTGAGTTCCGGCTTACCAGGAAAGAAACTGCCAGTAGCCGAAGACGGCCCAAAGCCACAGGACCAGCCAGGCTAGGATGGTCACGGGCAGTCCGTACTTGACGAAATCCATGACGTCCAGCAGTCGCTCGCCGGTATCCAAATCGCGGCCCATGCCAAAGGCAATGGCGTTGTTGGGGGTGCCGACCACCAAAAAGTTTGCAAACGACGATGAGAAGGCACAAACTAGGCCGACTTTCCACACATGTACATTGGCCAGTGTCGCCATGGGCAGAACGATGGGTCCCAGGGCGGCCACGGTTGCGCCGTCGCTCATGAAATTGGTCATGGTGCCGGTCAGCAGGCTGACGCCAATCACCAGGCCGTCACCCTTGGACATGAAATCCGGCAGCAAACCGACAAAGCTCTGGGCCAGCCAGAGGGCGCCGCCGGTGAACTTGAGACCGACGCCCATGGCGCAGGCGGCTGCGTAAAGACCGACCACATCGAAGGCCACCCCGTTTTGAACATCCTCCCAACGGATGATGCGACACAGAAACATGGCCATGACCGCATACAGGGTCGGTCCGCCCAGTCCGGCATGTTCGCCGATGGTGATCCAGGCGATGACCAGCACGGTCAGAATGACGGCCATCATGGCCTCGCGTCCGCCGAACCTGGGCAGGTCGGCCACCTCGGCCTTGACGACTTCGCTGGGATTGACGTCTTTGACTTTAAACCGGGACTTGCAGGTCAGGTACATGAACGCCCCAATGGTCACTGCCATCAGGGGTACGAACGGCATGCCGTACTTCATCCAGTCCAGAAAGGATATGGTATTACCGTATTCCATCAGATAGCCGACCATGATGGCATTACGTCCACCGGCCGCCGGGGAACCGGGGCCGCCGTGGTTGGCGGCAAAGCAGATACCCAGGATTAAAAAGACCGCCAAAGCCCGGTCTTTTTTGATACCGTACATTTTGCAGGTAACTTTGTAAACCCCCATCAGGACGGGCAGCAGCAGGGCCACCAGGGCATGTTCGGAAAGAAAGCTGGCCGACATGGCCAGCAGCGGCAGGAACACAAAAGCAAAGCCTTTGGCGCTTTTGATCCGGCTCAGTAGGATCAGGCCGATGCGTTTGTCCAGGCCGGTCTTGGCAACCCCCACGGCCACCACCAGGATGCCGAAGATGAAAAAGACCGCGTCTTTCATGTAAGCCTGGGAGATTTCGTTGATGGGCAGGATACCGAACAGATAGAGCATGACGCCGACCAGAATGTCGGTGGCCCCCAGG